>NZ_CBDKZX010000006.1:0-208 GCF_965301105.1 Kluyvera sp. | reverse complement strand
GGCGGGCATAGACCCCGCGATATCATACTTTCGCATGATAAAGATAACATTCATAGACTTAGACCGTTGGTGCTGCGATGTCGTTCGATTAAATATTATAGGATTATTCTTAATTTGTTTCTGTCGTCGGGGGAGCTACAGATTATTCAAAATGAATTAAAGACAAATCTCAATAAAGCGAGATAGGAGAGGGGACTATATTTTAATA
>NZ_CBDKZX010000005.1:0-151572 GCF_965301105.1 Kluyvera sp. | reverse complement strand
AAAATCAATAGTGAATGATTTGTCTATCAATTCATGTACCATCATTTGGTCCGATACATAGGAATGTTGGCAATCAAATGACATTATTGCTGCAATTTTTCTGCGGAAAATTATTTTTTGTAACGGTGCGAATATTGGCCGACCAAGCATGAAATTTTTTCTTATTAACTCTTTGGTTGGATATTTTTTAAGCATTCCCGCAGAAACATTCTCTTTAATGCATGTCCAATCATCTATAAAATAATCATTTAACAATATATCCGCTTGATTTGTTATATCCGGAAAGGAACTCAAGTCAAGGTCATCACCAAAAAAATAATATGAGAATGTATCAAACTCAAAATATGAAACCGCAAATTTAACAACATATTCCCAGTGTTCTGTTCTTTCGAAAGTTGATTCAGGATGTAGCACATATACATTTTCTTCCATCCTAAACACTTCTTGGGCTCGTATGTAGCTATCTTGTTCCTGGATACTGAGTACAAATAAAAAACGTTCAGATTTGAAGCTCGCCAATTCCTTTATATTGTTTAAAAAAGACTCATCAATGGCCTTTAAAGGGACAATAAATACATGTTGTCGACACTCTGGCATGCTATATCCTGTTCACGGCCAAGCTCTCTTTTTATTATCGTTGATTCTATCATCTGGGTATAGCAAAAATGCACGCTACCGCCCCAGGCTCAACAGCTACCAGAACGCTGACCTTCTTCAGAAGCGCCCTCTGTACAAGTAACTTATTCGCCTTACTTGCCGAAAAGCACCAAATTTTGCGGGGGTAATTGTCTTATCAAACTAGAACTGATACAAGAAAAATATCCGATAAAAGATCGTGTAAACTAGTGTGATACTTAGACAAAAAAGTAAATAAATATATTAAAGTAGCAAACTGCGCTATCTAAGCCACAGTTCGCCATTAATCCCATAAACTAGTGTGTAATAAGCACTTCAGGCATTTGGTCCGCTGAGTAGATTCTCAATGCCCTTCCTGAACTTCGCCCCTTCCTTCAGGTTGCGCAGCCCATACTGCACAAACGCCTGCATATACCCCATCTTCTTCCCGCAGTCGTAGCTCTCACCCGTCATCAGCATCGCGTCAACAGACTGCTTATTCGCCAGTTCGGCGATCGCATCCGTCAGTTGAATTCGGCCCCACGCCCCCGGCACGGTCTTCGCCAGTTCAGGCCAGATATCGGCGGAAAGTACATAGCGGCCTACGGCCATCAGATCGGATTCAAGCGTCTGCGGCTGGTCAGGTTTTTCGATAAAATCAACGATGCGGCTAACTTTACCTTCGACATCCAGCGGCTCTTTCGTTTTGATGACGGAGTATTCAGACAGGTCGCCCGGCATACGTTTCGCCAGTACCTGGCTACGTCCGGTTTCGTTGAAACGCGCCACCATGGCGGCAAGGTTGTAGCGCAGCGGGTCGGCGCTTGCGTTGTCCAGCACGATGTCCGGCAACACAACCACAAACGGGTTATCGCCGACAATCGGATGTGCGCACAGGATAGAGTGCCCCAGGCCCAGCGGCTGCGCCTGGCGAACGTTCATGATGGTCACGCCAGGAGGACAGATAGATTGAACTTCAGCCAGCAGCTGACGCTTAACGCGCTGCTCAAGCAGTGCTTCCAGTTCATACGAGGTATCGAAGTGGTTTTCCACCGAGTTTTTCGATGCGTGTGTGACCAGAACGATTTCTTTGATCCCTGCAGCAACCACTTCGTCGACGATGTACTGAATCATCGGCTTGTCAACGATCGGCAGCATCTCTTTAGGGATGGCCTTCGTGGCAGGTAGCATGTTCATACCCAATCCCGCTACCGGAATGACTGCTTTCAAATTAACCATTATCTTGTCCACCTATATATCGGTTGATGAATTATAGCGATTAAACATGTTTAATCCACTCTGTTTTGTCATAGTACTGATTTGAGTCAGGATGATCCCTGGATGTAATCCGATAATTCAGTGGATTGCCGTGCTCAGCGGCGCGGCAGCGCAAAATTGAGGCGTTCTGTGTTGACAACATGCTGATCGATCCGATCAATATCCACCGCCGCCTGACCTTTCTCATTCACCGCCCTCACGTTCGCCAGCGACAGCAGCGTATCCTGCTTCGCCATAAACTTCCCACGCACATCCTTGCGTAAATCGAAGTTCAGCTTCAGCGCAGGCCCACGAGAGGAGAGCTGCATCACGCTGATGTTCCTCAAAAAAATGTGTTGCGGTTTGTTATGAATCTCCAGCGAAGCGTGCTTCATGGACAGGTTGGTGATAGAGACAAACGAGGGGTTGTTACCCGAGGAAATTTGAATACCGCGGACCGTATAGGCCAAAGCACTGTTGTCCATCTGTATATTATTCAGGCGGAAGTTTTGCGGTATCGACAAATAATTGCCTTTGATAACACCGTAGCCAATCAGCATTCCCGCGCTATTAACCATATCGACACCATCAATAACGAAATTATCACAGCCGTAGATCGCCACCGTGGCGTTATCTATTCCCGCCTGCTTGCTGAATTCCGGCGTGATATTGCTGGCTTTCACATTACGGATAATAAAGTGTTTGCCGTTTTCCACGTGCACCAGTTGGCGGCAGTTGCTGCCGGTGATGTTGGCGACGACAAAGTTTTTCACCGCCTGCTCTTCCGGGTAGCCATTATCGTAGGTGCTGCCGGCAAGGCCGATACCGATGCCCCAGTTGACCTTACCGTTGGTGCAGTCGATATGGTCGATGACGTGGTCGGAGATAAGGATATTGCGGTCGTTAATCGCCACGTTCCACTCAATGGCGTCGCCCTGCAGATAGCTGAAGTGGCAGTGGGTGATGTTCACATCAAGCCACTGATTATGGTAGCCCTGACGCAGAATACCGTAATTGGCTTTGGTGATGGTCAGGCGGGTAATGGTCAGGTTACGCAGCGTACGCTTGTCTTTCCCGCCGATGAAAATCTGCGCCACCGGGCCGTAGCCGCTCATCGTCAATCCGGCAATCGTACAATCACTACCACGTACGTCCAGCGTAATGTTGTAAAGGCTGGCTTCACCGCTGCCGATCACCTGGCAGCCCTTTTGCAGGATAAAGCGCCCGCGCCCGTTGCCTTTCAGGGCACCGGCAACCGCCAGCGTTTTTCCCGGCGGCAGCGTAATCGCCGTATTGATATTGTCGCAAACCACACTCGCTGGCACGTTGACGGTGTCGGCCTGCGCGAAGGCCTCATTGAACGCGCGGATCCAGTCGCCATTGTGCACGTAGTCACGTATGTCCACTGCCGAGCGCTTCTCGGCGGCACGCGCGCCGGTTGCTGAAAGTACTGGTAAGGCCGCGGCAAGCGTTGCCCCGGCGGTAAGGAAGTAACGTCGGGTTAAGGTGTGCATAGCGCCTCCTTAGCAAAGCGTCTGCAGCAGGCTGGCAAGCTGCCGGTTAATCACCTGCTGATTAAAATCGGTTTCGACTTTCTCACGTGCGCGCGCCAGCACCGGCTGGAGGCTGTGCGCATCCATCCGGCCAAGTGATTGCAGCTTGTCCGCCAGCGCCGTGGCGTCGTACTCCTCCACCAGCCAGCCGGAATGACCGGAGTCAATCAGTTCCGGGATGCCGCTGTGGACCGTCGACAGCACCGGGATCCCCACCGCCATCGCCTCCATGAGCGCCACCGGAATACCTTCCATATCGCCGTCGGCACCCGTTACCGAGGGCAGCAGGAAGACGTCAGCTTCATCAAGCAGCATTTTCACTTCATGACTGGGCTTAAAGCCCGGCATTTCTACGTGATCTTCCAGCTGATACTGTTCAATCAGGGTGCGCAGACGGCGCTCCCACGGCCCGATGCCGAGGATGCGATAGCGAAAGTTGACGCCGCGCTCTTTCAGCTGGCGGCAGGCTTCAATCGCCACATGCAGCCCCTTTTTCTCGGTCAGACGCGCAACGGAGAGTATCTGCAAGCAGCCATCGGGCGCTTTTAGCGGGCGCAGCGAGAAGCGGTCCATGTTTACGCCCATTCTTGATACGGTAATTTTATCCGTCGGGCAGCCCATCGCCTGCAGCCGGTCGGCCCACAGTTGGCTGATGGGCAACATCATGTCGCCGCGGCGGAACAGCTGCTGATATTCGCTGGTGTAGTGGTTCAACACTCCGCGGCTTGAGATATCAATACCGTGAAAGACGGTGGCAATCTTTCCTTCGATCACCCCCAGTTCGCGCAGCTTGGCGGCGGTCACTCCTGCCGGGCCAAAGTGGGCGATGTAAACATCGGCGACAATCGGCGCGGGCGTGCGGCTACAGATAGAAGAGAGGATCAGGTTGCGCGCCTCCTGCCCGTAGCGCCGCGCGTTTAACGCCCGCCAGACGGCGGGACGGTGTAAACCGCGCAACGTGCTGAACGCGCGATAGCGTAGCTTCTCCAGCGCCGTTGACGGCTCATCCTGTAACCAGCGAACTTTGTCTGCCAGTTGATATTGGGTATAAGCCGCATGAGTGTTGGTCAGGTCGCCCTTTTGTAGGGCGACAATCTCCACCTCATAACCCATCTCGATAAACGCCACGATCTGGTTTAAGACAAACGTCTCAGACGATAAAGGGAATTTCAGCAGGAAGAAGCTGACTTTCATCGGCCCTCCCGGATGCGGTTCAGCACCGATTCAATCATGGTGAAGCCCTTCTGGCGTTCCCCCTCCACCGCCGCGGCGACTTTCTCGCCCAGCGCCGGAAGCTGGTTGAGAATATCGCCCACCACGCCTTGCATCGAGCCGTCGAGCAGGTGACGAATGTCGATGGCCATCTCAGGCATACCCAGCTGCTGCATAATGCCCGCTGATTTGTGCTCATAGTTAATGGCAATCGCCGGCGTGCCGAAGTTCATCGAGATGATCGCCGAATGCAGGCGGGTACCGATAGTCAGTTCGCAGGAGGCAAGAATTTTGCCAATCTCCACGTCATTAAGTTCGTCCATGGCGATGTGGAAATGCTCGCGGTTTTTAACGTACTGCGCCATGCGCAGCGCGACCATGCGGTCATCGCGGTTGTAGCGGTCAATACTGGTGCAGGTAGAAAGCGCCAGCACCTGATAACCGTCGTCAATCATACGGTTCACCACCTCGGCAAACGCTTTCTCATAGGCCTGCTGGGTCGTCCCCAGACGCTTATCAAACGGCTCCAGCTCGCGCAGAGTAATCGCCACGGTTTTACGCTGTGCGGTCAGGTTCAGCCAGTGCTGTACCGCGTAGCTCGGTTCGAAACTGTCGTTACGGTGCTCAACCAGCCAGGCGGTGTCCACGCCCTGCTCCACCTTACCGGTGTCGATATTCGCCTTCGCCATCAGTTCACGGCTTACCGTCTCACGCAAAATCAACGCGTTAGTGCGGCCAAAGACGTAGTTCGCCAGCTCGTTGAAGTCCGGGTTCTGGAACGGGCCAACGCTGTGGCCAATCATGTAGATAGGCTTGTTGGCCATAAAGGCGCACAGCGGGTACTCAAAGTGAGTCAAGCCGTAGAGATCGACGTAGTTCGACCCACCTACCTGAATAATCGCGTCATAGTTGCCAAGGAAGCGCACAAACTCATGAAACTCTGGCGCAATTTCAAAGTTGCGCAGTTTGCCTTCGCCGGTCACCTTAGCCAGCAGGATCTTGTGCTGGAAGCGGCGACGCAGCACTTTCTTCACGCGCCCGCTCACCCCAGCCGCCGCCTGCTGTTTCTGGCTCAGCTGATACAGCGGATCGGCAATAATCTCACGCCCCTGCAACCAGGAGGAACTGATCGGGAAACGGCTCATTACGTCCATTTCAACGTCCGGCTGCTGGCGAAGAATCGCATCGAGCAGGCCGCGCATAATCGCGCTGTCGCCGCGGTTGCCGCAGGTGTGGTTTCCCAAAATTAGTAATTTCATCATGGCCTCATCAAAAAGGGGTTCAAGCAAATCAATCAGGAACGCGTAATAACGTTTTCAGTTTTCCGCTCCGACAGAGCGGTTTTTTTAGTTCAAGTAACAGGCTGTTGCGTGACAGCATGATCACCAGCGCAAAGCTGACTACCCCCGCCAGCACCTGCATCGCCAGCAGCGCCGAGAGCGAAACGCTGCCTTCCAGCAGTCGCCCCACCGCGTAGCTTGAAATCAGCGTCGGCAGAGAGAGACGAAACGGCAGCCACAGGCTCAGCAGGTAATCGCGGTAGCCCGGCCCCAGCACCGGTTTGATCATCACAAAGTAGCTGAGGATGGTGTTGATAATTTGCACCAGCAGGAAGCCCAGCGTGACGCCAATCGCGCCGCCGAGCTGCCCGCCGATAATCACCGCAGGAATAAACAGAAAGGTCTTAAAGACGTTGAATTTAAAGCTGATATCCACTCGCGCTTTGGCCATCAGCAGCGAACCGATCGGGTTGCCCACCGAGCGCAGCAGCCCCACCACGCACAGCAACTGGAGGATTGGCACGATGTGCAGCCATTTGTCGCCGAACACCAGCGGCACAAAGTTATTGCTCACCACCATCAGCCCCAGCAGCGCCGGGAAATTGATGATCCCCACCACCGACAGCAGCTTGTAGAAGTTCACTCGCAGCTTGTCGGTGTCGTCCTGAATCTTGGCGAACGCCGGGAACAGCACGCGGGTGATGATTGGGTTAAGCTTCATCGGCGGTACCACCGCCACGTTGTAGGCGAGGTTATAGCCCCCGGCCACGCTGGCGCCGAGGATGCGCGCGAGCGTCAGCGTCGACAGGTTAGTGTTGATGTAGTTAACAATACTGTCCGCCGTCAGCCACGCGCCAAAGCGCAGGTTCGGCATGACCGTGGTCAGCGAAAAATGCAGACCTGGACGGTAAATCTTGCGGCCAAAATAGCCGAACAGCAGCGTACGCACGGCGCTGTTGACCAGATAACCCAAAATTGCGGTCATCGCCAGCGGCCAGAAGCAGGCGCTAATCACCGTAAAGGTAAAGCCCGACAGCACCGCTGCGGTCTCAATGGAGCCGATTTTGTTAAACTCCAGCTCTTTTTGCATCAGCGCACGAAATTGCTGGCCGTGGGGGATCACCACGAAGGCCAGCGACAGCGTTTTGATCAACGGCGCGAGATCCGGGTTGTGCAGCAACCGCGCAATGGTATCGCTCAGCAGATACACCGCGGCAAACACCGCAATCCCCAGCCCGACGTTCAGCCAGTAGAGCGTGGTCAGCTCAATCTGGCTGATGGCTTTACGCTGAATAATCGAGTTGGCGATACCAAAATCCGACAGCGTGTCCGCCAGCGCGATAATCACCAGCGACACGGTGAGCAGACCAAACTGATGGCCGTCAAACAGACGCGCCAGCACGGTCATCTGCGCCAGCCCCAGGCCAATAATCACCACCGTCGCCATCGCCGACCATTTCGCGCCATTGATGGTTTTTTCTCTCAGGCCCATGTCACTTCCTCAGTAGGCTGCTTTGTTGACAAAGCCTTTGAACACCGTCAGGAAGACGATCTTGATATCGAGCCACAGGCTCCACTCGCGGATGTATTCGAGATCGAACTCCACCCGTTTTTCCATCTTCTCGAGGGTATCGGTTTCACCGCGCCAGCCGTTGATCTGCGCCCAGCCGGTAATGCCAGGCTTCACTTTGTGGCGCAGCATGTAGCCTTCAATCAGTTGACGGTACTGCTCGTTGTGCGCCACCGCGTGCGGACGCGGGCCGACGATAGACATGCCGCCGGTGAGCACGTTGATAAACTGCGGCAGTTCATCCAGCGAGGTGCGGCGCAGGAAGTTGCCGACACGGGTCACACGCGGGTCGTTCTGCGTCGCCTGTTTCACCACCTTGTCGTTCTCCATGACCTTCATCGAGCGGAATTTCCACACCTTGATCGGCTTACCATCCATGCCGTAGCGGGTCTGGCGGAAGATGATGGGGCCCGGCGAACTCAGCTTCACCGCCAGCGCGATGCAGCACAGCGCAGGCGAAATCAGCAGCAGAATGCCCAGCGCCAGCACGATATCCTCCAGCCGTTTGATAATACGATTCACCCCGGAGAGCGGCGTGTCGTACAGCGGCACCAGCGGAATACCGTTCACCACCTCTACGCGTGAATGCAGGATGTTGAAGGTGAAAACATCCGGGATCAGCAGCACCGAGCAGGTGGTGTCGGCGAGAGAACGGACCACCTCTTTAATCTGGCTCTCTTCCTGCATCGCCATCGAGATGTAGACGTTGTGGATTTTGCCGCTGCGGGCATCGTCGAGCAGTTGTTCAAGATTGCCCATCCAGTCGGCGTTAACGCCGCCCGGTTTAGCATCGTAATAGCTGCCGACCACTTCATAGCCCAGCCACGGCTGGTTGCGGAAGCTATCGAGCAGCGCCTGCCCTTCCGGCATGTCCCCGGCGACGGCCACATAGCGGGTGTTATAGCCGCGATGGCGCAGCATGCCAGCGCCGTAGCGAATGAACGCGCGGCTCGCCAGCATGCCGATGGTGCTAATCAGGTACCACGCCAGCCACATGGTAAAGTTGGTATTAAAATCATCGTTAAACGCCAGCAGTCCGGCGGCAAACACCAGGCTCAGCGTCCAGTTCTGCAACAGCAGCAGCAATTCGGTGGTGATACGCACGCCGCGCCAGGAGCGGTAGAAATCGGTAATCCCGCCAATCATCTGGAAAACGACCAGCGTCACCAGCGCCATCAGCAGATGGAGATATAAAAACGGCAACGCAACCGCCTGACACACCAGCCACAATCCCCCCAGCATGATGGTGATGTCGGAAAAACGCTGCACCATGGAGATTAACGATGCATTCGTTTTAGCTCGTTCGCGCTTTTTTAGAGTCGTCATCGTTGGTCCTATTCGTCGTTTCCCCTCACCCCGGCCCTCTCCCTAAAGGGGCGAGGGAGAAAAACCAATCCGCAGCCTGCACGTTCGGTTCCCTCTGCCCTCTGGGGAGAGGGTTAGGGTGAGGGGCAATAATTACTGATTAAGCAACGCCAGAATGTCCTGCGTTCGCGCCTGCATCAGCGGCGTATTTCCGCGAGACTCCACGTTTAAGCGCACCACCGGTTCGGTATTGGAAGAACGCAGGTTGAAGCGCCAGTCGGCAAACGCCAGGCTGATGCCGTCAGTACGGTCGATCTCCAGCGCGCTGCCGGCAAAGTGTGCTTCCACGCGGGCAATCGCTTCTGACGGTGCCGCCAGATGACTGTTGATTTCACCGCTCGCCGGGAACGCCGCCATGCGGTCGCGCACCAGTTCACCCAACGTTTTGCCCTTCAGGCACAGCAGTTCGCTGACCAGCAGCCAGGGGATCATGCCGCTGTCGCAGTAGGCGAAATCACGGAAGTAGTGATGGGCGCTCATTTCACCGCCGTAAACCGCGTCGTCCTGACGCATGCGCTCTTTAATAAAGGCATGACCGGTTTTCGACATCACCGGCGTGCCGCCCGCCGCCGTGACGACGTCCACGGTGTTCCACGACAGACGCGGGTCGTGAATGATGCGCGCGCCGGGGTTCTTTTCGAGGAAGGCTTCCGCCAGCAGGCCGACGATGTAGTAGCCCTCGATAAACTGTCCTTTCTCGTCGAACAGGAAGCAGCGGTCGAAGTCGCCATCAAAAGCGATACCCATATCGGCACCGTATTTGATGACCGCATCGCGGGTATCCGCGCGGCACTCCGGCAGCAGCGGGTTAGGAATACCGTGCGGGAAGGTTCCGTCCGGGGTGTTGTGCACTTTGATCAGGCTCACCGGCACATTCAGCGCTTTGAAGCGGGCTTCCAGCGCGTCAATCACCGGGCCTGCCGCGCCGTTACCGGAGTTCACCACCAGCTTCAGCGGCGTCAGGTTTTGCACATTAATGTAGCCCAGCAGATGGTCGATATAGGCGTCACGCAGGTTGATTTTCTGGTAGCTACCGCGCGCGGCCTCATTGACCGGCGGGAAGTCGTTGGCTTCCGCCAGGCGCTGTACGTCGCGCAGGCCGGTATCGCCGCTGATGGGGCGTGCGCCTTCCCGCACCAGCTTCATGCCGTTGTAATCCATCGGGTTGTGGCTGGCGGTCACTTCGATACCGCCATCAACGCCGAGATGGAAGGTGGCGAAGTAAATCTCTTCGGTGCCGGAAAGCCCGATATCGAGCACGTCAACGCCCGCGTCGCGCAGGCCATTGGCTAACGCCAGTTTCAGCGCCTCGCTGGTCAAGCGCACATCGCCGCCCAGCACGATAGTTTTCGGCTTCAGATATTCACCGTAAGCGCGGCCAATGCGCCACGCGATGTCTTCATTCAGCTCTTCGCCGAGCTTGCCGCGGATGTCGTAGGCTTTAAAACAGGTTAATTTAGTCATGTTTTTACCTTTCTTCAGGCAACAGTTCGCCCTGACCGTTATGGCCATCAATTTTGGTGTCGTGATTTGCCGGATGCGCCGCGCTTATCCGGCCTGCCGGGCGCTACACGCGCCCGTAACGATCCTGGAAACGCACCACGTCGTCCTCTTCCAGATAGGCGCCAGATCGCACCTCAATCAGGTCGAGCGGGATTTTCCCCGGGTTTTCCAGGCAGTGGGTGACGCCAAGGGGGATATAGATAGATTCGTTCTCACCCAGCAGCGTAATTTGGTCATTGAGAGTGACTTTGGCGGTGCCCGCCACCACGATCCAGTGTTCCGCCCGGTGGTGATGCATCTGCAGCGACAGCCCTTCCCCCGGCTTCACGGTGATGCGCTTAACCTGATAGCGATCGCCGGAATCAATCGAGTCATACTTGCCCCACGGGCGGTAGACTTCCCGGTGGATGTGGTGTTCGTGGCGGCCGTCGGCCTTAATCTTCTCGACCACCTTTTTCACGTCCTGCACCGCGTTGCGATCGGCGATAAGCACCGCGTCTTTGGTTTGCACCACCACCAGGTCCTTTACCCCGACGGTCGTCACCAGGCCAGACTCTGCATAGACATAGCTGTTTTCGGTTTTATGGCTGATGACATCGCCATGATGCACGTTGCCTTCCGGCGTGTGGTTGCTGATCTCCCACAGCGATGACCAGGAGCCGACATCGCTCCAGCCCGCGTCCATCGGCACCACCACCGCATCCGCGGTCTGCTCCATCACCGCATAATCGATGGATTCGTCCGGGCAGCTCAGGAACGCCGCTTCATCGACGCGGATAAAGTCGAGATCCGGGTCGGTGACGTCCATCGCTTTTTCGCAGGCGCGAAGAATATCCGGGCGATATTTGCCCAGCTCTTCCAGATAGCGCCCGGCGCGGAACAGGAACATGCCGCTGTTCCAGTAATATTCACCGCTGGCGACATAGGCCTGTGCGGTATCGAGATTGGGTTTTTCGACAAACTGCGCGACGTCGAAGGCCAGCGTGTCGTCTGTACCCGGCGTGACATCACCACGGCGAATATAGCCGTAGCCGGTTTCCGGCACGTTCGGCACGATACCGAAGGTCACCAGCTTGCCATTTTCAGCATACGGCGTGGCATGACGAACCGCCGCGCGGAAGGCCTCTTCGTCCTGAATCACATGGTCCGCCGCCAGCACCAGCATCAGCGGGTCGCAGTCCGGTTCGCGACGCTTAGCCGCCAGCGCCGCCAGGGCGATGGCTGGCGCCGTGTTGCGCCCTGCCGGTTCCAGAATAATGTTTTCGGTCAGCTTGTTGAGCTGACGCAGCTGTTCCGCCACGATAAAGCGGTGTTGCTCATTGCAGATCACCACCGGGCTGGCGCACTTCACGCCGTCCAGCCGGTTCACCGTGGCCTGCAGCATGGTCATGTCCCCTTTCAGGCACAGGAACTGTTTGGGGTACAGCACTCGGGACAGCGGCCACAGTCGGCTACCCGAGCCACCGGCCATCACGACCGGGAAAAGCGTAGTTTGACTCATCGTTTAACCCCGAATATCAGCAATAAATTGGTTGAGAACGTGTTCTTTATCGAGCGAACGTTCGGCCCAGGCGCGGGCGACCGCATTTCGCTTCGGCATCTTCAGCGCCTGCTCAATCCCTTCCACCAGCGACGGAACCGATTCAGGCGTCACGCACACCGCAATGCCCGGATTGTCCAGACATAGCTGGCCCAGCTCGGTCTGCGGTTCAGCGGTAATCACCGCGTTGCCGCCCACCGCCAGAATATTGGTCAGCTTGGAAGGCAACACCGCATCCGCGGCGCCGCGCTTCTGAATCACCAGATGGCAGTCGCCAATCGCCAGCAGCGCGGGTAAATCTTCGTACGACTGCAGCGGCAGGAACTTGACGTTATCCAGCCCACGTTCGGCGACCATTTTTTCCAGCCGCGCTTTACCGCCGCCCTGACCGACAATGGCAAACAGCCACGGCTGTTCACGGAGCTGTTCGGCGGCAGTCATCACGCTCTCCAGCCCCTGCTTCTCGCCGATATTGCCGGAGTAGAGAATAATTTTGCGTTCATCCGGCAGGCCAAGACGCTGACGCAGCGCCATCACCAGCGTTTCCGGTACCTCGCGAAAACGGGAAACTTCCGACCAGTTGGGGAAGAAAATCACCTTCTCCGGCGCAACGCCCTTCTCACAGGCTTTGTTCATCATCGAGCGCGAGATGGTCGATACGTTGTCGACGTTGTGCAGCCCGCTACGCTCAAAGGCGCTGGCAAGTTTTGCCACCTTGCCGGCGCGACCATTACCGGCCATGCCCAGCCCGAGCATGGCGTCGACTTCATAATCCTGAATATGCAACAGCGTACGCGCGCCGGAGAGCTTCGCCAGCAGGCGCATACCGGGGGTGCAGAACAGCGTCGGCACCACGCCGATAATGCGATCCGGCTTCCAGCGGCGTTGGGCCATCAGCGGGAAGAAACTGCTGAGTGCAAAGCTGCCGAGATGGATCAAACGCTTCAGCGTCGACGGCTGCTTTGGCACATACAGCGGGCAGCGCCAGACGGTGGCATCGCCGTTTTCCCGACGGTAGCGCCAGCTTGAGTATTTCGCGCCAACCTGCCATTCCGGGTAGTACGGCGGCGCGGTAATCACTCGCACCTCGTGACCCTGCTGCACCATCCACTCGACCATTTCGCCGGTGTATTTGCCGATGCCGGTGAGTTCGGGCGAATAGTTGATGCCATACACCAGAATCTTCATAGGCCCGGCACCTCGGCCAATTTGTCGACCCGGAAATAGGCGCGGCTGTTTTCATGAACGTTGTCCGACGCCAGTAACGCAGGCGGTGTCAGCCAACGGTACTCATTATGCTGATCGTCCGGCAGCGTTAAGGTTCCGGCGTCCACCTGCAGGCGGAAACCAAGCACAATGTAATGGGTCGAAAAATCCGTACCGGAGAAATTGTCGTCATAGAAATGCTGCCAGACGCCGTAAAAGCGGCCTGCCGTCATCGGCAGGCTCAGCCCCAGTTCGGCCTCGGTCAGGCGGGCAAACGCCTGTTCCAGCGTTTCATCTTTCTGTACCCGACCGCCCGGCACAAACCAGTACCCCTGCGCCGGACGATTGTTGCGCTTACCCAGCAAAAACTCGCCCTGCGCGTTCTCGACGATCAAATCGATGGAGATCAGCGGCGTAGACTGCACCACGGTGGCAAACGCTTCCTGGCTCAGAAACATGCGTTACCCCCGGAAGCGGTGCTGGTTTTCCAGAAACCACTGGTAAGTGCTGGCAAGACCAGCCTCCAGCGCGATTTCGTGGTACCAGCCCAGTTGATGCAGGCGAGAAACGTCGAGCAGCTTGCGCGGCGTGCCGTCGGGTTTGGTGGCATCAAACACCACCCGCCCTTTAAAGCCCACCACTTTCGCCATCGTCTGCGCCAGCTCACGAATGGTGCAGTCAACGCCGGTGCCAACGTTAATATGCGACAGCATGGGCTGCGTGTTTTCGAGCCAGACGCCGCGATCCAGCTCCATCACATGGATACTGGCAGCCGCCATATCGTCCACATGCAGGAACTCGCGCATCGGCGTGCCGCTTCCCCACACCACCACGTCCGCGGCGTTTTGCTGTACCGCTTCATGGAAGCGGCGCATCAGCGCCGGAATAACGTGCGAATTGCTCGGGTGGAAGTTATCGTTCGGCCCGTACAGGTTGGTCGGCATCACCGAGCGATAGTCGCGATTATGCTGGCGGTTGTAGGACTCGCACAGCTTGATACCGGCAATTTTGGCAATCGCGTACGGTTCGTTAGTCGCTTCCAGCGTGCCCTGCAGCAGCTCGCTTTCGTGCATTGGCTGGTTAGCCATTTTCGGATAGATGCACGATGAACCGAGAAACAGCAGCTTATTCACGTTGTGCGTATGCGCCGCGTGAATAATGTTGCTTTCAATCATCATGTTCTCGTAGATGAAATCCGCCGGGAAGGTGTTGTTGGCCACAATGCCGCCCACCTTTGCCGCCGCCAGATACACCTGATCAATATTTTCAGCGGCGAAGAAGTCGTTTACTTCGCGGCTATCCAGCAGGTTGAGCTCATCGCGGCTGCGAACCACCAGATCCACGTCGCCGCGTTGTGCAAGCTGGCGGACGATGGCCGAGCCCACCATTCCCCGGTGGCCCGCCACAAAAATACGTTGTCTGGTCATACTTAAGACTCCAGCGCGATCGCCACTTCATAACCGTGGGATTTCAGCAGGGAATGTTTCTTCGCTGCTTCCAGGTCTTTGGCGACCATTTCAGAGACCATCTCCTGCAGGGTGGTTTCCGGTTTCCAGCCCAGTTTTTCATGCGCTTTGGTCGGGTCGCCGAGCAGGGTTTCAACTTCTGCCGGACGGAAGTAGCGCGGATCCACGGCCACCATCACATCGCCCGGTTTCACGCCCGGCGCATCGTGACCGGTAACGGAAACGACAATCCCCTTTTCTTCCACGCCTTTACCTTCAAAGCGCAGCTTGATACCCAGCTGTGCCGCCGCCATTTCGACGAACTGGCGAACCGAATACTGCACGCCGGTGGCGATAACGAAATCTTCCGGATGGTCCTGTTGCAGCATCATCCACTGCATTTTCACGTAGTCTTTGGCGTGGCCCCAGTCGCGCAGGGAATCCATGTTGCCGAGGTACAGGCACTTCTCCAGGCCCTGAGCGATATTAGCGATGGCGCGGGTGATTTTACGTGTCACGAAGGTTTCGCCGCGGCGCGGAGACTCGTGGTTGAACAGGATGCCGTTACAGGCGTACATGCCGTAAGATTCACGGTAGTTAACGGTGATCCAGTAGGCATACAGTTTGGCGACCGCATACGGCGAGCGCGGATAGAACGGAGTGGTCTCTTTTTGTGGAATTTCCTGCACCAGGCCGTACAGTTCCGAAGTGGAAGCCTGATAGAAACGCGTTTTCTTCTCCAGCCCCAGGAAGCGGATGGCTTCCAGCAGACGCAGCGTGCCCATCGCATCCACGTCGGCGGTATATTCCGGCGACTCAAACGACACGGCAACGTGGCTCATCGCGCCGAGGTTATACACTTCATCCGGCTGCACTTCCTGCAGAATGCGCGTCAGGTTGGAGCTGTCAGTCAAATCACCGTAGTGCAGGTGAAATTTCGGGTTGCTGCTGTGCGGATCCTGATAGATGTGATCGACACGTTCGGTGTTAAAGGAAGAAGCACGGCGTTTAATCCCGTGAACTTCATAGCCTTTTTCCAGCAGCAGTTCTGCCAGATAAGAACCGTCCTGCCCCGTTACGCCGGTAATAAGTGCGACTTTTGACATTCTATTTTCCTCAAATTGTCCCGTTTAGGGAGTCACTTTCTCTACGCGCTCACGCGTAACCACTGCGGGATTGCCACGGCAAATCATATTTGCCGGTAGCGATTTAAAAACGCTGCTGCGGGCACCCACTATAGTGCCCTCGCCAATCGTGACGCCGGGGGCAACAAAAACATCTGTCGCCAGCCAGCATTTCTCACCAACCACAATCGGCGCAGCGTTAATATCGAAATGCGCGCTCTGATAATCGTGGCTGCCGGTGCACAAATAGCATTTCTGCGAAACCACCGAATTTGCCCCAAGGGTTATTTCACCCAAGGTATATAACACTGCGTCATCGCCCACCCAGGCATAATCTCCAATGGTTAATTTCCATGGGTAAGTGATTTTTACCGACGGGCGAATGACTACGTTTTTTCCTATTTTTGCGCCAAACAGACGTAATAAAAATGCGCGCCAGCGATACAATATCTGCGGAGACCAGGCAAATAATGTGGCCTGAACCGCCCACCATATTTGTACTTTTATGCCCCCGGCACCGCGAAAACCTTTTGGTACCGAAAAGCCCGATAATTCCTGCATTTGGTATCCTTATGCTTTGTGATATAAGGCTTTTGCTTTCCCTGTTGTGCGCAGACGTAATAAATAAGATAATTCTGCAAGCAGGCCCGGCATACGTAATATTTCACGCTGCACTTTTTTTGCATCCTGGCACAACTGTAGATTATTGGTGGTGGACACGCCGCCCATCGAAAATTCCGACACCAAGCCTTTAATACGTTTAAAGGCATATCCCGACTTATACATCCGCGCCGCCAGCGCATAATCAGAAGAGACACGATACTGCACATCATAAGGATGATTTTTCAGCCCACGCAGCGGGAAGAAAATAGCCTGATGGCTAGCCGGTAGGCTGTGATAAATATACCAACCCTGCTTAGCGCTACGGCGAATCTGGGTGCCGTCGCCAAAGTCCAGCATTGCATCGCCAAGGTACATGGCATCGTCGCTTTTACCGCGCAGCTGACGGACGAACTGCGACACATCCGGATGAAAGCTGTCGCCGGAATTCAGAAACAGCACAAACTTGCCCTGCGCCATGCGGATGCCTTTGTTCATCGCATCGTAAAGTCCTTTATCCGGTTCGCTGACGTAGCGTAAGTGGTACTGGCCGTTACGTTTTTCGAGGAACTCTGCGGTGCCATCGTTAGAACCGCCATCCACCACAATCCACTCGAAAGTGAGGCTGGGATCGTTTGCCAGATGGGCCAGAGAACGCCAGGTTTTCACCACGCCATCAACGTTACGAAACGCGACGGTAACCACGCTTAACAACATGCTTCACCTCATCTGCTGTCAGCAATATTCAGCGCTTTACGCAGAATAAAAGGACAAACAATTAAAAATGCATATTCCGGACTAAATATCGAACCGGTAAAAAATAATGATATCGGCGTGAAAAGATACAGCTGCACGGCGAAATTACGATTATTCCCAAAAGCGTTAATGAACATTTTAAATACGTAGTACAGATACCCAGCCGTTAATATTACAGCGAACCACGAAAAATAAATCATTAACAGATACAGACCATTGTCTATGGTTTTACCGACATCCGCACCGTTAAATATTCCGAATGATGCAACATATTCGTAAAGAGAACCAAAACGTACGACCCCATCAATGCTGGTTAATGAATAACCGACCATCACCAACGGACCAATTATACGGTAATACGATGACGATCCTTCCGTTCCTAAATCACCAATACGCTCGGCAATATAGGGGAATGCAAACACCAGACCGATAAAAAATGCGCCTAATGAGATAATCGCCAACGGTAACTTTTTCTTGATCGCTTCTTTGTTCAGGTACTGGAAAGCCCACTCCAGCAGATAGAACAGGATAAATGTCATAACCCCAGAAAACGATCCAGAAAGAATTATCCCTGCCAGAATCATAGCATCAGACTTCGGGGTTTTGATACCAAACTGTTTGATGCAAAGCCAAATTGAGATTAATGCCAGAGCAAAAAATGCCGGTTCGAAATATAACGCAGTGGTGCGCTTTCCACCGAATTTGATAAAATTCAGCACATAGCTATTACTGTAAATAAGATATTTCGAAATCGTCGCTATCAAACTGCTGCCGCCGGTGAGAATAATCTGCGCCATCTCCAGCGCCGCCAGCGCCACCACCAGGGTAATCACCACATAGAAAAAACGCAGGATCTTACGGTGGTTATGCGGCGAAATGGTTTTGAAGCGAATGCTCCAGACCATGCCGATAATGATCACGATATAGACAAACAGCATCGTCGAGGTGACGTATTTGCTGGGGTCCAGCGATTGTCCAAACAGATAGTTGAACAGCGTCAATCCCACGCCCAGCCCGAGGGCAATCATCAGTTTTTTCAGATTAATGCGTTCAACAAACAACAGCAGCAACAGCGGAAGGAATGTCACAATGGTAATGGGGAAGCTCTCCCCCAGCTGCGCCAGCTTCACGTTAACCAACAGGTAGATTAACGGCAGCAGCAGATAGCTACAGACTCTGATAGAACGAGACATATTCCTCCAGCATCTGTTGTCCGCTGTAAGCTTTGCGGCTTCGCGCGCTAAAGTTCTCCAGCGTGGTGCCAAAAATCTGCTCGGCGATCTCCGCTTTCGGTTGCTGTACCAGGGTGAGCACCTCGGCCTCATCCACCGTATGGCCGCCGGATTTTGCCAGCACCTCTTTTGCCGCCTCACTATGGGTAGCAATGACCGGCACGCCAATCGATAACGCTTCGCACAGAATCAGCGGGTAGTTATCCACTCGCGAGCTAAACAGCAGCGCGTCAAGCGGGTTCAGTTCGCTCATCAGTTGGCGTTTATCGGTCAGAAAACCGTGGTTCACCACGTTGCTGCCCTCAAACGGCGAGAACTTACCAAAGGTATGGACCTCGACCTTATCGCCCAGCGCGATAATATCGCGCACCAGCTGCTGGTTGGTTTTCCCGTCATAGCGCAGGTCGTGGGCGACCACGGCGATTTTAGGCCGCGAGGAAAAGCGTTTTACCGGCGTCAGCTCGGCAAGAATCGCTTCGGTGGCGACGTCGATACCGTTATTGATAATCTGGCAGCGCCCTGCGCCGTAGAGGCTGTTAAAGGCCTCGGCAACATGCTGACTGGGTGAAATAAAACGGCAGCCGAGCGCCAGCATCTGGCGGAAAAGTTGACGTTTTTCATCGACCAGCGCATGTGCGCGATCGACCTTCACCGGCGGGTAGTTACTCAACGTTGGGCATTTCTGACAGCCGCTTTTCCAGCCTTCGCAGCCGTCAAGAAAGGCGCAGCGCCCGGTCACGCTCCAGTGATCGTGCAGCGTCCAGATAAAAGTCGCATCGCTTTTATGCGCCTTCACCCGCTCGCAGAAGCTCACCACATCCGCCAAATTCAGCCAGTAGCTGTGCATAACGTGAAAATGCAGTACCACCGGGCCGTCAGTACGGGTGACCTGGCGATACAGGTTATTGAGGTTGCCAAACACATCGCGGTTAAACAGGCGGAACAGCGCCAGGTTCGCCATTGAGGTTAACCGTCCGGTCTGCTTCACCACCTGCGGATAACGGTCATGGCTGACGCTCTTCTTACCGCCTTTGCCATAGCCGTAGACAAATTTTGACGACAGCCCCTGACGGAGTGCGCGCTGATGCAGATCCAGCGCCACGCCCGCCGCGCCGCCTTCGGCCAGACGGACGTTAAATTGCAGAATATTCATTTGATTACCTTCACTCGCGCTTTTTCGCCCACCACCAGCGCATGGTCCGGAACGTCGTCCAGCACCACGCTGCCCGCGCCAATGGTCACGTGGTTACCGATGGTAATGCCGCCGATAATCACCACGTTGGCCCCCAACTCAACGCCATCACCAATCCTTGGGCACGCCAGACTCTCCGGGCCGCGATTGCCGATAGTGATGCCGTGACGAATCGTGAAATCGTCTCCCGCCACCACGTTTTTATTGATCACCACGGCATAGCCGTGGTGGATGGTGAAACGTCGGCCAATGGTCGCCGCCGCCTGGATTTCATAGCCGAAGAAACATTCGGTGATGATGCGGTACAGCACCAGTACCGGCGCCGCCCACAGGTTGTTCAGCACATTTTTCTTACGCCACACCGAGCAAAAATGAGCCACACGGTAGGCGATCACCATGCAGCAAGGGCGCAGGCTCCAGCTGTTGGCACGTAAATCTTCCAGTAGCATCATTTACTCCGCAGTCCGTCGACCCAGCGTTTGCCGTTGCGCACCGACAGCAGCGTCAGAAACGTCTTCCAGGTCATGCGCTTATTACGAATTTGATAGAGCGTGAACAGCTGATACTTCTTACTCGCCCGATCAAACTTCTCTTTGTGCTTGCGGTAGAAGCTGAAGTAGCCGGAAAACTTTTTGGGTGACGAGGTGATCTGCATTTCACCGTGGTTGATGTGCAGAATCTGCGTAGCGGCTTCAATCTTCCACGGCTCGCCGTAGGCCACCACCATGCGCAGGAAGATATCGTAGTCCTGCGCCGCCTTCAGTTCGGTATCAAACAGGCTTTCTTTAAAACGCCAAGCCCAGCTAAACACCTGATTACCAATGATGTTGCGCTTATAGAACAGCTGACGGGAGAACGGCGATTTCGGGTACAACGGCAGGCTGGCAGGCTGCGAGTACACCTCCCCTTCGCAGACGTAGTCATCGGCGTACAAAAAGGCGTGGTCCATCAATTGCTGTTTATGTTCGAGAAACAGCGAAAGGCGGTTGGATGTCCACTCATCGTCATCATCAATACCGGTGATAAACTGCCCTTTGGCCTGCAGAATGGCCTGATTGCGTACCGCGCATGCTCCGGAGTTAAAATCGTTGCGCGTGTACTGTACGCGGCGATCGTTGAGTTCGATGACAAACTGCTGAAGCTGCTCGTAGCTGCTGGAGCAGTCATCGACGATAATCATTTCCCAGTGAGGATAGTCCTGACGCAGTACCGATTTGATGGCGCGAATGGCCAGCTGCTGTCGGTTCCAGGTCGGCATATAAATGGAGATCAACGGGTTGTCTGTTGTCATGGTATATCCCCGAATAAGCGTTTGAGCGGTTGTTCCCCTCACCCTAACCCTCTCCCCAGAGGGAAGAGGAGACCGTTCGGTTTTCTCCCTCGCCTCTTTGGGGAGAGGGCCGGGGTGAGGGGGATGTTATTATTTCGAATCCGACTGATACTCGTACTCGTAGTACCCGTAATCCTGGTATCCCGTCGCGCGGCGGAAGATCGAGTTGAGGATCACCCCTTTCACCGCAATGCCATTTTGCTCAAAGCGGCTCAGGCTGGTTTCTACTTCCTTCAGGGTGTTAACCGCATAGCGCGTAACCATCAAGGTGGTGCCCGCGTGGCGACCGACAATAGCGGCATCGGTAACCGCGAGAATCGGCGGCGTATCGATCAGCACCAGGTCATAGTTCGCTGAACCCCACTTCAGCAGCTCGCTAAAGCGCTCGGCCATCAACAGCTCCGACGGATTTGGCGGGATCTGCCCGCGCGGGATCAGGTCAAAGTTCGCGACCGACGTCCGTTTCGCGCTGCTTTCAAACGTCGCTTTCCCCACCAGCACCTCGGACAGGCCGTTATCGTTGGTGGTGCCGAGCAGTTCGTGGGAATAGCCTTTACGCATATCGCAGTCGATCATCAGTACGCGCTTATGGGTCTGGCTGATCACCGCCGCCAGGTTGGCGCAGACGAAGGTTTTACCGATAGACGGGCTAACCCCGGTCATCATCAGCACGTTGTTCGGCGCCTGCATCATGGCGAAGTGCAGGCTGGTGCGCAGGCTGCGGATAGCTTCGATCGCCAGGTCGGTCGGGTTACCCACCGCCAGCAGCTGGCTTTGCTTATAGCGCTTCACACCGTTGACGCTCTTCACGCTATCGCGCGATTTTTGCCATTCGGAGAGCGGAATGCTGGCATAAACATTGATGCCATGCTCTTCGAGCACCTGCGGGCTTTCGATACCGCGGTTAAACAGCGAGCGCAGCAGCACGCCGACGATCGACAACATCAGGCCGAGAATAATGCTGCCCAGCACGATCAACGCTTTCTTCGGCTTCACCACCCCTGGCTGAGTAATTGCCGGGTCGACAATCCGCACATCGCCGACGGTGCTCGCCCGGGTGATTTTCAGCTCCTGCTGTTTATTCAGCAGTTGCATATAAACCTGTTGACCAGACTCCACGTCACGGGTCAGGCGTACAATCTCCTGCTGGGTTTTCGGCATCGCCGTCACGCGTTTGCTCAGCTTGGCTTTCTCTTCTTCCAGCGCCCGGCGTTTTTCCAGCAACGTGCGATAGGCCGGGTGGATTCGGGTATACAGCTTGGAGATTTCCGCTTCGCGGAACGTCAGCTCGTTCAGCTGCGCGTCGATGTTCACCATCGAATCGAGCACCGATTTCGCTTCCAGCGGCAGGTCTACGGAGTCTTGCTGCTGACGGTAGGTATTCAGTTTGTTTTCCGCCACGTCCAACTGGCTGCGCACCTGTGGCAGCTGCACTTCGAGGAACTCGAGGCTTTTCGCGGCTTCTTCCGATTTGCGCGCCACGTTCTGCGCCACGTAGTTGTTGGCGATACTGTTGAGGATGTCGCGGATCTGATCTTTGTCTTCACCCACCATCGTGAGCGTCAGCACGCCGGACTCTTTACCATCCTCGGTGACGCTCAGGCTATTTTGCAGATTATTGATCATCCCCAATGTTGAATATTTGGTGACGGTAAAACTCGCGCCATCGTGGGCGGCGATCCCGGTAACCAGCAGCGAAACGCCGCCTTTATTCAGCGTCTCCCCTACCTTCCCTTCTGCGCTAAAGCCGTCGTCGTTGCTCAGGCGATAACGCGTTGGGTTGATAACCTCCAGCGTAAAGGTGCTGTCGGCCATCGAGGCCGGGCGATTAAAGGCGCTGACCTTCACCGTCTCATTCTGGCGGCCCATCAGCCGTTCCCAGCCCGCCCCCAGAATCGGAAAGGTGTTTTTGCTCACGGCAATATCCAGCCCCAGATCCTCAACGGTTTTCCCGAGCACCATTCGCGAGGTGATCATCTGTATTTCCGCCTCGGAGGCCGGCGGCTTGCTGGTGAGCGCGTTGCTGATATCCTGGACCAGCGCGCTGCCCTGATTTTGCTCAATGCGCACCAGTGCGTCGGCGCTGTAAATCGGCGTGGCGAACAGCACGTAGACAATCGCCAGCGCGGCAAACAGGGCGGTAATGCCGAGGACCCACCATTTGGCTTCCACCACGGTGCCCACCAGGCGACCAATGTCGATCTCATCGTTGCCCGAGACCGATGGGCTTATCTGTTTTACTTTATCTGTCATGGTTATCCCTGCTGTGCTTTCAGTGCCTGCGCCCACTGGCTGGCAGACCTGTCGAGTAACTGGTACACCGCTTCAAATGCCTCCCGGCTTTTGCGATACGGGTCGGGAATCTCGCGTTCGTTATCCCAATGACCAAACAGCATGACCTTGCCGCGCATCTCCGGCGCCATTTCATGCAGGGTGGCGACATGACGTTTTTCCATCGCCAGAATCAGATCGTACTCGCGACACATACGGCCAGAGATCTGTCGCGCACGGTGCCCTTCCAGCGAAATCGCGTGCTCGGCGGCAACGCTCGCGGCGCGTTCATCCGCCGCTTTACCCACTAATGCTCCCAGCCCCGCCGATTCGACGGTCAATGACGGCAGATGGCTGCGTAGCAGCCGTTCCGCCGTGGGGGAACGACAGATGTTCCCCACGCAAACCACAAGAATTTTGTTAAACATGACGGTTACCAGGTATGAATGTCTTTCGCCGAATCGGTCATGTAGCGAACGCCACTGATGGTCGGCAACAGTTGGTTGATCAGACGGTTCCAGCGAGCAACCGGTGCGGTGGTGACGTAAACCACGTCATACGGCTGGAGAATAAAGTTGGTTGCCATGACCAGTGAGGTCGCATCGGACATATCCAACTGATAGATGTTGGCCATCTTGCCGTTGTTGCCCGCTTTGGTTGGACGAATCACGAAGATACCGCTGGCATTGGAGGTCGTCAGGTCGATGCCTTCCGCCTGGCCGAGCGCTTCGGTCAGCGTCATGCCGCTGAAGTCCATTTTGAGCGTGCTCTGTTTTTTCACTTCGCCCATCACGAAGACCTTGAGATCATCGTTACGCGGTACGAAGAGGATATCGCCCGGATAGAGCAAACGGTTCTGGCTCAGATCGCCGTTTTGCATCAACGCCTGCACTGAAATGCGCTGTTCTTTGCCATCGTGAGTCAGTACCACGTTGCGCCAGTCGGCCAGTTCGCTCAGACCACCCGCCGCGTTGATCGCGTCCAGTACCGTCAGCGGCACGTTGGTGATAGCCTGCTGGCCGGATTTGTTCACCTGCCCGGAGACATACACTTTTTGCGAACGGAAGGCGGCAACGTTCACGTCGACCTGCGGGTCGGTGATGTAGGCGGCGAGACGCTGGGTAATGGTCTGGCGAATTTCCGCCAGCGTGCGCCCTTTCACCTGCACTTTGCCAATATAGGGATAGAAAATGGTGCCGTCCGGCTGGACCCAGTTACCGGTATCGCTGGAGCTACGGTACTGCCCCGCCGGGGTGGTCAACTCCGGGTGATCCCACACCGTGACGTTCAGCACGTCGCCTGAACCGACGCGATACTGGTAATTGCTTAACTCCTGATCCAGCGACATGTTCGGTTGCGCGACGTTGGGACGTGGGCGTAATTGTTCAATCAGTCGCGGGGTCAGCGGATAAACATTCACCATCCGGCCAATGTCATAATCAGCATCCTGCTGCTTAATCACATCTTTTCCATAGGTAGACATATTGCTGCCTGGAAGTATGGTGCAACCACTCATCAAGCTTACCGACACCAATAATGGCATCAATTTTAGTTTGGATTTCATCATTGATTATTTATCACTTTGGCAGAAAATTATCCTGTGCGAATTATATTAATCCGTACGATTTGATTACCTGTAAACTCACCATGCATTTATTTGCCGATGAATATAACTGGCATATATCCTAAAAAAGTTGGGATTCATCCGCAGGCTATTGACAGAATAATTCAGGCTTTACGTCACGCCTTCAGGCATGCTACCGCCCTTGGCTTTCAGCTACCAATTCACCTAAAAATCATGTTGTTATAGGAAACCCACCCATTCATAAAAAGAATAGAGAATATTCCTGGATATATAATTGCAGGGATAACATCCCCTGCATGACTATTTTATGACGCACATAAATGGCTATTCCATTCAGTACCGGGAGAATTGTTGCAGTTAAGCGAATAGCAGGCAAGGTAACTGCCGCTTAAAAAATATTTTTAAGAATAATATTAAGATTAATTAATCAAGTATTTTTAGGAATTTCTTTATATTGACAGATTACCGAGTGAGTTTCTCACCATCAAATATTTCACGGGAATATTATCCCCTATTTTCACAATATCCTTAGATTTTGTCATGATAAATCACAGGCAGACGTTGCATTTTGCCGCGGCTTTATCCATGATCAATTTGTCTTGTAACATAAGGTTTTAACCAACGTATGGAATGGATTGCCGATCCCTCTATTTGGGCGGGACTCGTGACGCTGGTCGTCATTGAGCTGGTTCTCGGAATTGATAATCTGGTGTTTATCGCCATCCTGGCGGAAAAGCTGCCGCCAACCCAGCGCGACCGCGCGCGCGTCACCGGGCTTATTCTGGCCATGCTGATGCGCCTTCTGCTGCTGGCCTCTATTTCGTGGCTGGTCACGCTCACCCAGCCTTTATTCAGCATCAGTGATTTCACCTTCAGCGCCCGCGACCTCATTATGCTGGTCGGCGGCTTCTTCCTGCTCTTTAAAGCCACGGTAGAGCTCAACGAGCGGCTGGAAGGGAAAGACAGCGATAACCCTACCCAGCGGCGCGGCGCGCGCTTCTGGGGCGTAGTGGCGCAGATTGTGGTGCTGGATGCCGTTTTCTCGCTCGACTCGGTGATTACTGCCGTCGGCATGGTCGACCATCTGGCGGTGATGATGGCGGCGGTGATTATTGCCATCAGCCTGATGCTGCTGGCCAGTAAGGCGCTCACCCGCTTTGTGAACAGCCACCCGACCATTGTTATCCTGTGTCTGAGCTTCTTGTTGATGATTGGCTTTAGCCTGGTGGCGGAAGGCTTTGGCCTCGTCATTCCTAAAGGTTATCTGTACGCGGCTATCGGTTTCTCGGTAATGATCGAGTTCTTAAACCAGCTGGCTATCTTCAACCGTCGTCGCTTCCTCACCGCTAACCAGTCGCTGCGTAGCCGCACGACGGAGGCGGTTATGCGCCTGCTGAGCGGCAAGAAAGAGGATGCCGAGCTGGATGTCGGTACCGCCTCGCTGCTGGTGGACCAGGACGATCAGCAAATCTTCGACCCGCAGGAACGGCGGATGATTGAGCGTGTGCTCAACCTTAACCAGCGCACGGTCAGCAGTATCATGACTTCACGTCACGATATCGAGCACATCGACCTCAGCGCGCCGGAAAGCGAAATTCGCGCGCTGCTGGAGAAAAACCAGCATACCCGGCTGGTGGTAACCGGCGGCGATGACGAAGAAGATCTGCTCGGCGTGGTGCACGTCATCGATCTGTTGCAGCAGTCGCTGCGCGGTGAGCCGCTGGATCTGCGCGTACTGATCCGCCAGCCGCTGGTCTTCCCGGAGGCGCTGCCGCTGCTGTCAGCGCTGGAACAGTTCCGTAACGCGCGAACCCACTTTGCCTTCGTGGTGGATGAGTTTGGTTCGGTCGAGGGGATTGTGACGTTAAGCGACGTGACCGAGACCATTGCCGGTAACCTGCCAAACGAGGCTGAAGAGATTGATGCGCGCCACGACATCCAGAAAAATGCCGACGGCAGCTGGACGGCAAATGGTCACATGCCGCTGGAAGACCTGGTGCAGTACGTTCCGCTGCCGCTGGATGAAAAGCGCGAGTACCACACCATTGCCGGGCTGCTCATGGAACACCTGCAGCGCATTCCCACAGCCGGTGAAGAGGTGCAGATTGGCCCGTGGACGCTGAAAACCTTACAGGTCGAGAGCCACAGGGTACAGAAAGTGCAGATTATCCCGCCGCAGCAGGAAGAGTGGGATTACGAAGTGTAGTATTTTCCCGGCGGCGCCATGCCGCCGGGCTTAGGGATGTTACTGCTTATCGAGGAGCTGCTTCACGTCTTTACCGGACTGGGTGTTCTTATTGCGTTCCGCCCAGTCATTTAACCGACGCTTCGCCTCGTTCTGTAGCTGACGGCGCAGTATCTGGTCTACCTGCAAACTGTAGTTCAGCGCTTCCCATTTACCGTAAACGCGAAGCGGAATAGCCGTAGACTTCAGAATATCCACCAGCTTGCCCTGCCCCTGCCAACCATCAGTAACCTGAATACCGAACTGCAGATCGCCTTCCTCTTTCATCAGATCGAGAGTGCCTTTGCCGGTCATCTGCATCAGCGAAGATTTCCCTTTCATGTTACTGAGCGCCAGAATGCCGCTATCGAGGTCAACATCGGTCGTCAGTTCATCCAGCCGTGTGGCGCTGTCATAGTTCTCCTCCGCCTGCACGTCTGTACTACGCTCAACCGCCTGCTGAACCAACTGTTGGAAGTTCAGCCCTTCGGTACGGGTGTCTCTTAGTTCAAGATTCGCCTGCCCCTGCCAGTCGCGGCGGAAGTGGTTGGCATCAATCACCGAACCCGAAAAATCACCGGCCAGCGACAGTTTGCCCGTCATGTTGATGGGGTAGTTGAAGGCCTTCAACAGGCTGCCAATCTCGATGTTGTCGAGCCTGGGCTGAAATTCGGCCTGCGGAGTCCCACTGCGCGCATCCAGCGTGCCCGGCAGCGACAGTTGTCCCCCCGCCAGTGAACCTTCCAGCTGAGAGATATGCAGCAGCCCACGCTGGTTATCGGCCTGCAGGGTCACATGGGTAAACGGCAGCCCGCGCCAGACGATCTGGTTCGCGGTCATCGCAAGCGAACCATCAAAGCTTTTCAGGCCGCTATAAGGCGGTAAATTAACGCCGTTGGCTATCACCGGACGCGGTTTGTTCGGCGCCGACTGCGCCTGCTGCGCGCCACCGCTGAGGAGGATATCCGAGCGCACCAGCAAGTTATCGAGGTTGAGCTTGTCGGACTGGAGGTTCAGCGACCACACCGGCTTATCGCCCAGCACCACGCTGCCTTTACCGGTCAGCGTACTGTCGTTGGCCATCAGATTGAGCGCGTTAAAGCTGAGCGTCTTCGCGTCCTCCTGCCAGCTAACGTTCACGCTACCGTTACCGTTAATGCCCTGGGCCGGAAGATCGGCGCCCTGAAGCTGCCAGCTGATTTGCGACAGCTGCGCATCCAGACTCTGCGGGTAGTTGCCCGCCTGAACGGCGGCGGAGAAACGAAGGGATAAGTCGCGCTGATCGCGGTTCATGCGGCCTGAGAAATCGACGGTGGCCTGATGCCCGGCATCCTGCTGCATCTGCAGATGAATATCGCGGACCGTCATCTGCTCATCGCTTTCATGCTGGAATACCAGCACGCTGTCAATGACCTGCAGCCCGGCAATATCGAATGACCAGCCGCGATCGCCAGACTCCTGAGGCAGCGAGGTTCCTTTTGGCGCCACCGGCGCTCGCTGGTCGCGAATCGCCTCGGTTTCCGGCGTCAATTGTACCACCGCGCCTTTGAGCATCACCTGCTCAACCTGCAGCTGATGTGACAGCAGGGGCAACAACGCCACGTCGAGACGCATATTGTCCGCCCGCACCAGCGGCGCGCTGGCGCCGGGCGCGGTTAAGGTCATGCGTCCGGACAAAATGCTTAGCCGCGGCCAGACGTGCCAGCGCAGGGAACCGTCCAGCTCCAGCTGATATCCGCTGCGCTCAGCCACCTGCTTGATCATATAGCTGCGGAAATCGTTAGGATTGACCAGCAGCACCAACGATGACAGGCCGGCAACCAGTACCACCAGCAGAATCATCAGTGTCGTCAATATTCTTCTCATGGCACCCTCATCCGCTTTGCGATGGGTCAGTCTTTATCAATACGACTGGCAACCGCGCCCTGCTGATCGCGGTATTTGGCATCTTCACGACGGTTGTATGGACGCGCCGCCGGGCCCGACAGAGGTTCGAAGCTCAGTGCGCCGATCAGCATCCCCGGACGCAGCGCCAGCGGCAGCTTACCGGAGTTGTAGAATTCCAACACGATGCAACCCGACCAACCCGGATCGATACGGTGCGCGGTGACGTGCACCATCAGCCCCAGACGCGCCAGCGAGGAACGACCGTCCAACCAGCCGACCAGATCCGCGGGCAGCGTGACCGATTCCAGCGTCACCGCCAGCGCCAGTTCGCCCGGATGCAGATAGAAGGCGTCGCCTTCCGCGAGCACAATCTCTTCGCTCATCACACGATCCAGCGCCGCGCTGACTTCCGCTTTCGGCCCGCTCAAATCAATGTAGGCGGCAGTGTGGCCGCTGAAGGTGCGAAACTTGTTGCCTAAACGCACGTCAACGGTGGCACCATTGATACGCTCAATCGGCGGACGCGGGTTAATCGACAGTCGCCCTTCGTCCAGCCAGGCTTCTATATCACGGTCACACAGACGCATATCACTCTCCTTTTGTACGACGGCCCTCTTCCGTCACGGTTGAGGGCGTTTATTGCACGTTACACAATTCGTGTGAGTTATTCAAAAAACTGGCTAATTTTCGCTTTCAGAATATCGATAGCGATGCGGTTTTTGCCCCCACGCGGCACGATGATGTCGGCGTACTGCTTGGACGGCTCGATAAACTGCAGGAACATCGGACGCACCGTTTTCTGGTATTGAGCCATCACGGAGTCCATGGAGCGACCACGCTCGTTAACGTCACGCTTGATGCGGCGCATCAGGCAGATGTCCAGCGGTGTATCGACAAAGATAGAGAAATTCATCTCTTCGCGTAGACGCGCGTCGGTCAGCAGCAGGATCCCTTCAAGGATGATCACTTTCTTCGGTTCAATATGAATCGTTTCCTGCATGCGGGTGTGTTCGACATAGCTATAAACCGGCAGTTCAATTGGGTTGCCGCGCTTCAGCGTTTGCAGATGCTGGAACAGCAGGCTGTGGTCCATCGCGTTCGGGTGGTCATAGTTAGTTTTAACCCGATCTTCCATCGACAGATGACTTTGGTCTTTGTAATAGCTATCTTCAGGAATGACACCGATGTGCTCATCGCCCACCTGTTCGCGCAGTTCGCGATACAGCGTACTAGCAATAAGACTTTTACCTGAAGCCGATGCGCCGGCGATGCCTACAATGACGCACTGATGAGACTTATCAGTCATAAATTTTGCGACCCGATTAACCTGGATGTTAGGAAGGACGGCACGAATAGACAATATTATTCAAGAGGAAACGTTCCGAATAGTCACGTGTATCAGCGCCAAACGCGGCAATTATAGGGATTTCAGGGCAACGATACTAGTCGAATACAACGATCGGCGATGACAAAAGGAGAAACGCCCGTACGTCGGATTCTACTGACGTCATACATTAACGAATATGATATTACAGGTGACACAAACTGATGATTATTGTCAATTAGCGTCACATATCTGATAAATTCCGCTAATGTTGTTGCATAATCGCGGCTTAATTCAGCATGGCCGGAGCAGCGTCGCCTCCGGAAAAACAGTGGTAATGAAGAACAATATCAGCGTTAAACCTCTCCGACCCGCGTCACAACAGCACTCACTGCAAATACTGTTTGGTTTGTGGGCTGCGACATTTTTGTTCACCCTCTTTTCATTATCACTCATGCACACTCACAACGTGCTATCGCCGGTCTGGTTTCCGACGGCCATCATGACCGTCGCCTTCTACCGTGTTAAGCGTTCGCTATGGCCCTGCATGAGCGTTGCTGGCGTATTGGGAATTGTCCTCGCCACCGCGCTTTACGCTCCCGAGCAGAATGGACTGTTACACCCGTTGACCAATCTTATGGAAGCGCTTGTTGGCGCGTTACTGCTGCGCCGATGGCTGAACCTCGACAACCCGCTAAGAAACTTACGCCACTGGACTCAAATGGCGATCGCCACCGCGCTGATCCCGCCATTGTTGAGCGGTATTGTGGTGGCCAGTTTGACGCCCGGAGACAATGCTTTCCAGACCTTGCTGGTCTGGATGCTTTCGGATGCCTCAGGTGCCCTGGCATTAGTTCCACTGGGAATGCTCATCCGGGCAGACTATTTTCAGCGTTATCGTAATCGCACGCTGCTGATCTCAACGCTTCTGACCGCAGCCATTACCCTCGTGCTCAGCGTGATCGCCATGTTGTATCTGCCCTGGCCGTTTACCTTCATAATGGTACTCATGATGTGGAGCGCGGTACGTCTGCCGCGTATTGAAGCCTTCCTGATCTTTTTACTCCTCATCATGATGGCTCTGACCCTCTCCGCGCAGCATCCGCTGGTACAGGAGAACATCGAAAACACCCTTAACAACTACCGGCTGAGCAATATGCTGGGGCTGCCGTTTCTGATGGTGCAATTGCCCACAGGGGTAATGAGCATCGCGATGTATGCCGTATACAGTGAACGGCGCCGCATTGCGGAAAGTGAAACCCGCTTTCGTAACGCCATGGAATACTCGGCCGTCGGCATGGCGATAGTCGATGCCTATGGGCAGTGGCTGCAGGTCAATAAAGCGCTGAGTAAGTTTCTTGGCTATCCCCCTGACGAACTGCATCAAATGACCTTCCAGCAGGTCACCTGGCCGGAAGATTTAGCACAAGACCTTGAACAGCTGGACCGTCTGGCGCGTGGCGAAATTGAGAGCTACTCGCTTGAAAAGCGCTACCGTACCCGCCAGGGCGAGGCGGTCTGGGCGCTGCTGGCCGTCTCGCTGGTACGCAACGCTGATGGAACGCCGCTCTATTTCATCCAACAGATTGAAGATATTAACGATCTGAAAAAGAGCCGCGAAGCCAACAAACGGCTGATGGCGGAGATAACCGAAACCAACGAAGCGTTGTTCCAGGAAAAAGAACGCCTGCACATCACTCTCGACTCCATTCGTGAAGCGGTGATCAGCGCCGACAGCCAGCAAAACATTATCTTTATGAACCCGGTTGCCGAGAAAATCAGCGGCTGGAAGCAGGCTGAGGCGCAAGGGAAATCATTGCACGAGGTGCTGTATATTACGCAGGGAGACCAGGGCCCCCGGCTGGAGAATTTGTACAGCGATGAAAACCTGGATAGCGATATTGAGTTGAACAAAGTCCTGCATAGCCGCTACGGCGGCAGTTTTGATATTCACCACAGCATGACCCCGCTCAGTACCCAGGAAGGTGAGCATATCGGTTTTGTGCTGGTCATTCAGGACGTCACGGAATCGCGCCGCCTGCTGCGCCAGCTCAGCTACAGCGCCAGCCACGACGCGCTCACCGGCTTGCCCAATCGTTCCAGCTTTGAAAGCCAGCTGAAAGGCCTGCTGAAATCATTGCCCGGAGGGCATCAGTCGCATGCGCTGGTGATGCTCGACCTCGATTTCTTCAAAGCCGTCAACGACAGTGCCGGGCACGCTGCCGGTGACGCGCTACTGCGTGAAATTGCCGGGCTAATGCGCTCGCTGCTGCGACCGGGCGATATTCTGGCGCGACTTGGCGGTGATGAATTTGGCTTTATTCTGCGTCACTGCTCTACCGAGCAGGCGCTTAGCGCCAGCGAGCGCATTGTCGATGCCATTAAACATTACGAATTTTTCTGGGCAGGACGGTTGCACCGTATTGGCGCCAGCGCGGGGCTGACGTTGATTCACAACCATAACGCCCAACTGGCGGAAGTGCTGGTTCAGGCCGATGCCGCCTGCTACACCTCAAAAAATAACGGTCGCGGTATCGTGACGGTTTATACCCCGGTATATTCTTCTGGCGACCAGTCGTCGGCGTGCCAGATATGCAATAACGCGTAAGATCGCCAGGGCTGCCAACGTTCGGCATAACGGCGAATCTGCGCGGGCGTCATACCCGGGAAGCGCTGCTTAATCAGGTAGTCGTCCGGCAAAAAGATATCTTTCGCCTGCCAGGCGCGCAGGGCAAAGTAGTTTGCCGTCCAACGGCCAATGCCGGGATATTGTTGTAGCGCTTTTAGCGCCTGATCCACATCGTCTGGCTGCGTTTGCGGCAGTTCTCCGCTAAGCGCAACCTGGGCAAAATGTATTAACGCTTCCGCCCGTTTGAGCGGCATGCCCAGTGCTTTCAGCGCCGCCGGGTCCGCCGCCGCCAGCCGCTCTGGCGTTGGGAACAATGAGAAAGAGGCGTCCTGTGCGAGCGGCTCGCCATACAGCGCCACCACTTTACCGGTCAGCTTCGCGGCCATCGTCACGCTCACCAGTTGCCCGAGAATCGCCCGCACGCCCTGTTCAAAGGCGTCCAGCGCGCCAGGCAGTCGTAACCCCGGCTTTGCCGCCGCCAGCGTTCCGAGCGCGCGCGATATTTGTTGTGGATCGCAGTGCAGATCCAGCAATTTCGCCACCCGCATCAGCGCTTCGTCAGCGACTGGCAGCAGCCCGGCGGAAAGCGTGACCCGCAGCACCTGGCGGGCGGGATAAGGCGTCATGGTGATAAGCCCATGGTGTGGCCCGAGCCCCCAACTGCGGGTATAGCTTTGATCATGGAAACATTCGATACCTGCGACAGCACGCGCCTGTAAAAAACCGAACATCCAGCGCCAGTCATATGGCGGCAGCCAGGGCAGTTCAAACATCCTTTATCCTTCTCGTTAGACAGCAAAGATTGCGTTACAGCATAGCGGTTAATCAATGGGAAAACCTTGCTTTCATATTCCTGTTGCCGCCATCACCACATTCCGCTAAAGTCGCCCCCCTTTCTTCACTGGCATGGGGATGATTGACGTGTTTATTGGTTTTGACTACGGGACGGCGAACTGCTCTGTCGCCGTGATGCAGGATGGCGCACCGCGCATGCTGATGATGGAAAACGGCAGTTCCCTACTGCCGTCCATGCTGTCGGCCCCGACCCGCGAAGCGGTCAGCGAGTGGCTGTACCGCCACCATCAGGTACCGGCAACGGGTGATGAAACTCAGGCGCTGCTGCGTCGGGCGATGAACTACAACCGCGACGAAGATATCGAGGTACTGGGCAATAGCGTGCAGTTCGGCCTCGCGTCGCTCAAGCAGTACATCGACGATCCGGAAGAGGTGTACTTTGTTAAGTCGCCTAAATCCTTCCTCGGCGCTAGCGGCCTCAAGCCGCAGCAGGTCGCCGTCTTCGAAGATCTGGTCTGTTCGATGATGCTGCATATTCGCCAGCAGGCGCAGTCACAGCTTCAGGAAACCATCGAGCAGGCGGTAATTGGTCGCCCGATTAACTTCCAGGGTCTGGGTGGCGATGAAGCCAACACACAGGCGGTAGGTATTCTGCAACGCGCGGCGCAGCGTGCCGGCTTCCGCGACGTGGTTTTCCAGTACGAACCGGTTGCCGCCGGTCTGGATTTCGAAGCCAACCTCAGCGAGGAAAAACGCGTGCTGGTGGTCGACATCGGTGGCGGCACCACCGACTGCTCGGTGCTGCTGATGGGGCCGCAGTGGCGGACCCGTCATGACCGCGAACAGAGCCTGCTCGGCCACAGCGGCTGTCGGGTGGGCGGTAACGATCTGGACATCGCGCTGGCGTTTAAAAGCCTGATGCCGCTGCTCGGCATGGGCGGCGAAACCGAAAAAGGCATCGCCCTGCCCATTCTGCCCTGGTGGAACGCGGTGGCGATCAACGATGTTCCGGCGCAGACCGACTTCTACAGCTCAGCCAATGGCCGCCTGCTGCGTGACCTGGCGCGCGATGCCCGCGATGCGGAAAAGGTCGCTCTGCTCTACAAGGTATGGCAGCAGCGTTTAAGCTACCGTCTGGTGCGCAGCGCGGAAGAGAGCAAAATCGCCTTGTCCGAAAGCGCACAAATCGATACCCACCTGCCGTTTATCAGCGACACGCTGGCCACCGCCATCAGCCAGGACGGGCTGGAAGCGGCGCTGAACCAGCCGCTGACCCGTATTCTTGAGCAGGTACAACTGGCGTTAGAAAACAGTAGCGAAAAGCCGGACGTCATTTATTTAACCGGCGGCAGCGCGCGCTCGCCGCTGATTAAAAAAGCGCTTGCCGAACAGCTGCCGGGCATTCCCGTTGCCGGTGGCGACGATTTTGGCTCGGTCACCGCCGGTCTGGCCCGCTGGGCGCAGGTGGTTTTTGCCTGATATATCGTCGTTGACTTCGCTGTTTTTTCGACCTATCGTAAAGGAATGAGGGTAAGGGAGGATTGCTCCTCCCCCTGGTATCTTAGTAAGCCGGTAAGCTAATGACTAAGAGTATTACCAGTATGATGACTAGCCTCATCATAACCCTTTCCTTATATAAGGCCCCTTCGTCAGGAGGGGCTTTCCTGTTTTAGCGCCCTGCTAAACGCCGCTGACGGTAGCAGACGCGGCGATTGCGCGGTTTTTCATCGCCGCGGATTGCGAGGAGCCTCGTAAAGCTGACGCGATTCAGACGATTCCTTCCGTGTTTCATATTTCCTCCATTTTTCCCGAGCGTTCCGTTACTAAACTAGTATCATTTCGTGAAATGATTCAGGACGAGACACCTATAACGATGAAAGGCAGTCATAAGATTCGCTGGCGGGTAGCGCTGGCCGTGCTGGTGGTGGTCGCGGGGGCGGCTGGCATCTGGCACTTTAGCAGCAATTCTGACACCTCGGGTTCCACCGCAGCCAAACCGGCGGGAGCGCCGTCAGCTGGCGGCGGGCGACACGGTGGACGCTTTGGCGGCGCGCTGGCGCCGGTCCAGGCCGCTACCGCCACCAGTGAAGCGGTACCGCGCTACCTCAGCGGGCTGGGCACCATTACCGCTGCCAATACCGTTACCGTGCGCAGCCGCGTCGACGGCCAACTGATGGCCATTCACTTCCAGGAAGGCCAGCAGGTCAAAGCCGGCGATCTGCTGGCGGAAATTGACCCCAGCCAGTTTAAAGTGGCGCTGGCTCAGGCGCAGGGGCAGTTGGCTAAAGATAAAGCCACGCTCGCTAATGCACGTCGTGATTTAGCCCGCTATCAGCAACTGGTCAAAACCAATCTTGTCTCTCGCCAGGAGCTGGATACCCAGCAATCGCTGGTGAGCGAAACCGAAGGCACGATTAAAGCCGACCAGGCCGCCGTCGCCAGCGCCCAGCTGCAGCTCGACTGGAGCCGCATCACCGCGCCGATTGACGGTCGCGTGGGATTAAAACAGGTGGATATCGGCAACCAGATTTCCAGCGGTGATACCACCGGTATCGTCGTGCTGACCCAAACGCATCCGATCGATCTCGTCTTCACCCTGCCGGAAAACGACATCGCCACCGTGGTGGCCGCGCAAAAGGCCGGTAAAACGCTGGTGGTAGAAGCCTGGGATCGCACCAACAAACAGAAGCTGAGCGAGGGCACGCTGCTGAGCCTCGACAACCAAATTGACGCCACCACCGGCACCATCAAGCTGAAGGCCCGTTTCAACAACCAGGACGACGCGCTGTTCCCGAACCAGTTTGTTAACGCGCGTATGCTGGTTGATACCCAGCAAAATGCGGTGGTCATCCCAACCGCGGCGCTGCAAATGGGCAATGACGGTCACTTCGTGTGGGTGCTGAACAGCGACAACAAAGTCAGCAAACACACCGTGATTCCAGGTATCCAGGATAGCCAGAAAGTGGTGATTGATGCCGGACTCTCAGCGGGCGACCGGGTGGTCACCGACGGTATCGACCGCTTAACCGAAGGGGCGAAAGTGGAAGTGGTTACCGCTCATGACGCCTCCACCGCAGGCGCGGAAAAACCGGCCGCCGCAGCAGGCCATAAAGGAGCGCGCGGCTGATGCAAGTGTTACCGCCGAGCAATACGGGCGGCCCATCCCGCCTGTTTATTATGCGCCCTGTCGCCACCACGCTGTTGATGGTGGCGATTTTGCTGGCCGGGATCATCGGCTACCGCTTCCTGCCGGTCTCCGCGCTGCCGGAGGTGGACTATCCGACCATTCAGGTGGTGACGCTCTATCCGGGCGCTAGCCCCGACGTGGTGACCTCAGCGATAACCGCGCCGCTCGAACGCCAGTTCGGCCAGATGTCCGGCCTGAAGCAAATGTCGTCGCAAAGCTCCGGCGGCGCGTCGGTCGTCACCCTTCAGTTCCAGCTTACCCTGCCACTGGATGTCGCCGAGCAGGAAGTCCAGGCTGCCATTAACGCCGCCACTAACCTGCTGCCCAGCGACCTGCCTAACCCACCGGTCTACAGCAAGGTCAACCCGGCGGATCCGCCGATCATGACCCTCGCCGTCACCTCTTCCGCCACGCCGATGACGGAAGTAGAAGACATGGTGGAAACCCGCGTGGCGCAGAAAATTTCCCAGGTCTCCGGCGTCGGTCTGGTAACGCTCGCCGGCGGCCAGCGCCCGGCCGTGCGCGTGAAGCTCAACGCCCAGGCTATCGCCGCGCTGGGGCTGACCAGCGAAGATATTCGCACCGCCATTACCAGCGCCAACGTCAACTCGGCCAAGGGCAGCCTCGATGGCCCGGCACGCGCGGTGACGCTCTCGGCCAACGACCAGATGCAGTCGGCGCAGGAGTATCGGGCGCTGATTATCGCCTATAAAAACGGTGCGGCTATTCGCTTAGGCGACGTGGCAACCATCGAGCAAGGCGCTGAAAACACCTGGCTTGGCGCATGGGCGAACAAAAAGCAGGCCATCGTGATGAACGTCCAGCGCCAGCCTGGCGCAAACATCATCTCGACGGCGGACAGCATCCGCCAGATGCTGCCGCAGCTAACCGAAAGCCTGCCGAAATCCGTTAAGGTCGAGGTCCTGTCTGACCGTACCACTAACATTCGCGCCTCGGTTTCCGACACCCAGTTTGAGCTGATGCTGGCGATTGCGCTGGTGGTGATGATCATCTATCTGTTCCTGCGCAACGTCCCGGCAACCATTATCCCCGGCGTCGCCGTGCCGCTGTCGCTGGTCGGCACCTTCGCGGTGATGGTGTTCCTCGATTTTTCCATCAACAACCTGACGCTGATGGCGCTGACCATCGCCACCGGCTTCGTGGTCGATGACGCCATCGTGGTGATCGAGAATATCTCGCGCTATATCGAAAAAGGCGAAAAACCGATGGCCGCTGCGCTGAAAGGCGCGGGTGAGATTGGTTTCACCATTATCTCGTTGACCTTCTCGCTGATCGCGGTGCTGATCCCGCTGCTGTTTATGGGCGATATCGTGGGCCGTCTGTTCCGCGAATTCGCCGTCACGCTGGCAGTGGCGATACTCATCTCGGCAGTCGTGTCGTTAACCCTGACGCCGATGATGTGCGCGCGCATGCTCAGCCACGAATCGCTGCGTAAACAGAACCGTTTCTCCCGCGCCAGCGAGCGCTTCTTCGACCGGGTGATTGCAGGCTACGGCCATCTGCTGGCCCGCGTGCTGAATCATCCGTGGCTGACGCTCGGCGTGGCGCTGGGTACGCTGGCGCTGTCTGTTATCCTGTGGATCGCCATTCCGAAAGGCTTCTTCCCGATTCAGGACAACGGCATTATTCAGGGCACGCTACAGGCGCCGCAGTCGGTGTCGTTCGCCAGCATGGCGCAACGCCAGCAGACGGTTGCCGACGCCATCCTGAAAGATCCGGCGGTAGAAAGTCTCACGTCGTTTGTCGGCGTCGACGGCACCAACCCGGCGCTCAACAGCGCACGTTTGCAGATCAACCTGAAACCGCTCGACGAGCGTGACGATCGGGTACAGACGGTCATTAGCCGGCTACAACACGCGGTTGACCGCATTCCCGGCATCGAATTGTATCTCCAGCCGACGCAGGATCTGACCATCGACACCACCGTCAGCCGCACGCAGTACCAGTTTACGCTGCAGGCCAACTCGCTGGATGCGCTCAGCGAATGGGTGCCGCAGCTGATGACCCAGCTTCAGGCGCTGCCGCAGCTTTCCGATGTCAGCAGCGACTGGCAGGACAAAGGGCTGGTGGCCTACGTTAACGTCGACCGCGATAGCGCCAGCCGTCTCGGTATTTCAATGGCCGACGTCGATAACGCGCTGTACAACGCCTTTGGTCAACGTCTGATTTCAACCATCTATACCCAGGCCAACCAGTACCGCGTGGTGCTGGAGCACGACACCCGCGCCACGCCGGGCCTGGCGGCGCTGGATAACGTGCGCCTGACCAGCAGCGATGGCGGCATCGTGCCGCTGACGGCGATCGCCAAAATTGAACAGCGCTTTGCGCCGCTGTCGATTAACCACCTCGACCAGTTCCCGGTGACCACCATTTCGTTCAACGTGCCGGATAACTACTCGCTGGGCGATGCGGTACAGGCCATTCTGGACAGTGAGAAAACCCTGAACTTCCCGGCGGATATCCGTACCGAGTTCCAGGGTAGCACCCTCGCCTTCCAGTCGGCGCTGAGCAGCACCATCTGGCTGGTGGTCGCGGCGGTGGTGGCGATGTATATCGTGCTCGGCGTGCTGTATGAGAGCTTTATCCACCCGATCACCATTCTCTCGACCCTGCCGACCGCTGGGGTCGGCGCGCTGCTGGCATTAATGCTGGCGGGCAACGAACTGGACGTGATCGCCATTATCGGCATCATCCTGTTGATCGGTATCGTTAAGAAAAACGCGATCATGATGATCGACTTTGCGCTGGCCGCCGAGCGTGAGCAGGGAATGGCGCCGCGTGAAGCGATTTATCAGGCCTGTCTGCTGCGTTTCCGTCCGATTCTGATGACCACGCTCGCCGCGCTGCTTGGCGCGCTGCCGTTGATGCTGAGCACCGGCGTTGGCGCCGAGCTGCGTCGCCCGCTGGGGATCGGCATGGTGGGCGGCCTGCTGGTCAGCCAGGTACTCACCCTGTTTACGACACCAGTGATTTACCTGCTGTTTGACCGCCTGTCGCTGTACCTGAAAAGCCGCTTCCCGCGCCGTGAAGAGGAAGCGTAAGTGAAATTTTTTGCCCTCTTCATCTACCGCCCGGTGGCGACGATCCTGATATCCGTCGCCATCACCCTCTGCGGCGTGCTCGGCTTTCGTCTGCTCCCGGTGGCCCCGCTGCCGCAGGTCGACTTTCCGGTGATTATGGTCAGCGCCTCGCTGCCCGGCGCATCGCCGGAAACCATGGCCTCGTCGGTGGCGACCCCGCTGGAGCGCTCGTTAGGGCGCATTGCGGGCGTCAATGAGATGACCTCCAGCAGCTCGCTGGGCAGCACGCGTATCATTCTGGAATTTAACTTCGATCGCGATATTAACGGCGCGGCGCGCGACGTGCAGGCAGCGATTAACGCCGCGCAAAACCTGCTGCCAAGCGGGATGCCCAGTCGTCCGACCTATCGCAAAGCCAACCCGTCCGATGCGCCGATCATGATCCTGACGCTGACCTCGGATACCTACTCGCAGGGCGAGCTGTACGATTTCGCCTCCACCCAGCTGGCGCAAAGCATCGCGCAGATTGACGGCGTGGGCGACGTGGACGTCGGCGGTAGCTCGCTGCCCGCGGTGCGCGTTGACCTGAATCCGCAGGCGCTGTTTAACCAGGGCGTCTCGCTGGACGCGGTGCGCACGGCCATCAGCAACGCCAACGTGCGTAAACCGCAGGGGGCGATCGACGATAGCGCCCATCGCTGGCAGGTGCAGACTAACGATGAACTGAAAAAAGCCGCTGAGTACCAGCCGCTGATCGTGCACTACAACAACGGTGCGGCGGTGCGTTTGAGCGACGTGGCGACGGTCAGCGACTCGGTGCAGGACGTGCGTAACGCCGGGATGACCAACGCCAAACCGGCCATCCTGCTGATGATCCGCAAGCTGCCGGAAGCCAATATTATCGACACGGTCGATCGTATTCGCGCCGAGCTGCCGGAGCTGCAACAGACCATTCCCGCGGCTATCGACCTGCAAATTGCCCAGGACCGTTCGCCGACGATCCGCGCTTCGCTTGAGGAAGTTGAGCAAACGCTGGTGATCTCAGTGGCGCTGGTGATTCTGGTGGTGTTCCTGTTCCTGCGCTCCGGCCGCGCCACGCTGATTCCGGCGGTGGCGGTACCGGTCTCGCTGATCGGCACCTTCGCCGCGATGTACCTGTGCGGTTTCAGCCTCAACAACCTGTCGTTGATGGCGCTGACCATCGCCACCGGTTTCGTGGTCGATGACGCCATCGTGGTGCTGGAGAATATTTCCCGCCACCTGGAAGCGGGCATGAAACCGCTACAAGCCGCGCTACAGGGGAGCCGCGAAGTGGGCTTTACCGTCCTGTCGATGAGCGTTTCGCTGGTGGCGGTGTTCCTGCCGTTGCTGCTGATGGGCGGCCTGCCCGGCAGGCTGCTGCGGGAATTTGCGGTTACGCTGTCGGTGGCGATCGGTATTTCGCTGGCCGTTTCGCTAACCCTGACGCCGATGATGTGCGGCTGGATGCTGAAATCCAGCCGCCCGCATTCGCCAACCCGTAATAAAGGTTTGGGGCGTCTGCTGGTCGCCATGCAGCAGGGTTACGGCAAATCGCTGCGCTGGGTGCTGAACCATACGAAGCTGGTGGGGGTGGTGTTCCTGGCAACCATCGCGCTGAACGTCTGGCTGTATATTTCCATCCCGAAAACGTTCTTCCCGGAGCAGGATACCGGGGTGCTGATGGGCGGCATTCAGGCCGACCAGAGCATCTCCTTCCAGGCGATGCGCGGTAAGCTACAGGATTTCATGAAGATTATTCGTGAAGATCCGGCGGTGGATAACGTCACCGGTTTCACCGGCGGTTCCAGGGTGAACAGCGGAATGATGTTTATCACCCTGAAGTCGCGCGACGTGCGCCAGGAGTCGGCGCAGCAAATTATCGACCGATTGCGGAAAAAGCTGGCCAAAGAGCCGGGGGCCAACCTGTTCTTAATGGCGGTGCAGGACATCCGCGTGGGTGGCCGCCAGTCGAACGCCAGCTATCAGTACACGCTGTTGTCGGACGACCTCAGCGCGCTGCGTGAGTGGGAGCCCAAAATCCGCAAAGCGCTGGCGGCGCTGCCGGAGCTGGCGGACGTCAACTCGGATCAGCAGGACAACGGCGCAGAAATGGCGTTGGTCTACGATCGTGAAACCATGTCACGGCTGGGCATTAACGTCGAGGCGGCTAACAGCCTGCTGAACAACGCCTTCGGCCAGCGGCAGATCTCCACCATTTATCAACCGCTGAACCAGTACAAAGTGGTGATGGAGGTAGACCCCGTCTACACCCAGGATGTAAGCGCGCTGGATAAAATGTTCGTCATTAACAGCGACGGGAAAGCCATTCCGCTCTCTTATTTCGCCAAATGGCAGCCTTCCAACGCGCCGCTGTCGGTCAACCACCAGGGGCTGTCGGCGGCGTCGACCGTCTCCTTCAACCTGCCGACCGGTAAATCCCTGTCGGAAGCCAGCGACGCGATTAACCGCGCCATGACCCAGCTTGGCGTGCCGAACACGGTGCGCGGCTCGTTCGCCGGGACGGCGCAGGTATTCCAGGAGACAATGAATTCGCAGATTATCCTGATCATCGCCGCCATCGCCACGGTGTATATCGTGTTGGGGATCCTGTACGAGAGCTACGTGCACCCGCTGACCATTCTCTCCACGCTGCCGTCGGCGGGCGTTGGCGCGTTGCTGGCGCTGGAGCTGTTCAATGCCCCGTTCAGCCTAATCGCCCTTATCGGGATCATGCTATTAATTGGCATTGTGAAGAAAAACGCCATCATGATGGTCGACTTCGCCCTTGAAGCCCAGCGTAACGGCAATCTGCCGCCGGAACAGGCCATATTCCAGGCCTGTCTGCTGCGTTTTCGCCCGATAATGATGACCACGCTGGCGGCGCTGTTTGGCGCGCTGCCGCTGGTGATTTCGGGGGGCGATGGCTCCGAACTGCGTCAACCTCTCGGGATTACCATTGTAGGGGGTCTGGTGATGAGCCAGCTGTTAACCCTCTATACCACCCCGGTGGTTTATCTGTTCTTCGATCGTCTGCGTCTGCGTTTTTCGCGTCAACCCCGACAATCGGTAACTGAATAACGATGACTGAACTACCCGCTAACGTTCGTTGGCAACTCTGGATCGTGGCGTTCGGCTTTTTTATGCAATCGCTGGACACCACCATCGTCAACACCGCCCTCCCCTCCATGGCGTTAAGCCTGGGGGAGAGCCCGCTGCATATGCACATGGTGGTGGTCTCCTATGTGCTGACCGTCGCCGTCATGCTGCCCGCCAGCGGCTGGCTCGCCGATCGTGTCGGCGTGCGTAATATTTTCTTCACCGCCATTATCCTGTTCACCCTCGGCTCGCTGTTCTGCTCACTTTCCAGCACGCTCAATGAGCTGGTCATGGCGCGCGTGCTACAGGGGATTGGTGGCGCGATGATGGTGCCCGTCGGCAGGCTGACGGTGATGAAAATCGTTCCGCGCGAGCAGTATATGGCGGCAATGACCTTCGTCACCCTGCCCGGCCAGGTTGGCCCGCTGCTTGGCCCGGCTCTGGGCGGGATTCTGGTGGAATACGCCTCCTGGCACTGGATATTCCTGATTAACATCCCGGTTGGCATCGTGGGCGGTATCGCCACTTTGATGTTGATGCCTAACTACACCGTCCAGACGCGGAAATTTGATATTTCCGGTTTCGTGGTGCTGGCGCTGGGCATGGCAACGTTAACCTTAGCCCTCGACGGCCAGAAAGGCCTTGGCATTTCATCACTAACGATGGGCATGTTGGTCGCCGTCGGTATGTTGTCGATTGGATTGTATCTGTGGCATGCGCGCGGCAACGACAGCGCGCTGTTCAGCCTTAAGCTGTTTAACACCTCCACCTTCTCGCTGGGGCTGGCAGGCAGCTTTGCCGGGCGCATCGGCAGCGGCATGTTGCCGTTTATGACGCCGGTGTTCCTGCAAATCGGCCTTGGCTTCAGCCCCTTCCACGCAGGGCTGATGATGATTCCGATGGTGCTGGGCAGCATGGGCATGAAGCGGATAGTGGTGCAGGTGGTCAACCGCTTCGGTTACCGCCACGTGCTGGTATTCGCCACGCTCGGGCTGTCGTTAATCAGCCTGCTGTTTATGTTCACCGCGCTGGCAGGCTGGTACTACGCGCTACCGGTGGTGCTGTTTATTCAGGGAATGGTCAACTCCAGCCGTTTCTCCTCGATGAATACCCTGACGCTGAAAGACCTGCCGGACGAATTCGCCAGCAGCGGCAACAGCCTGCTGTCGATGATCATGCAGCTCTCCATGAGTATCGGCGTTACCATCGCCGGGATTCTGCTGGGCATGTTCGGCCAGCAGCACATTGCCATCGGCAGCGAGGCGACGCATCACGTCTTTATGTACACCTATATTTGTATGGCCATCATTATTGCGCTTCCCGCTCTCGTCTTCGCGCGCGTGCCGGACGACACCAGCAAAAACGTGGTTATTGCCCGACGCAAACTGAAGGAGTAGACCGTGAAATTATGGCGCCCGGGAATTTCCGGCAAACTGTTTCTCGCCATCTTAGCCACCTGCATCGTGCTGCTGATCAGCATGCATTGGGCCGTGCGTATTAGCTTTGAGCGCGGCTTTATTGACTATATCAAGCGTGGCAACGAGCAGCGGTTGCAGCTGCTGAGCGACGCGCTGGCTGAGCAGTATGCCCAGCACGGAAACTGGCGCTTCTTACGCAATAACGATCGTTTTATTTTCCAGATCCTCCGTTCGTTTGAACATGACAACAGTGATGACCGCCAGCCGCCCGGCCCTCCGGGGCCGGACGGCGAACCGCCTCGCGGCCCGGATCGCGGCGGCATGCCGCCGCACGGCTGGCGCACGCAGTTCTGGGTAGTCGACCAAAACGCTCGCGTGCTGGTCGGCCCGCGCGAAGCGGTGCCGCACGACGGCTCCCGGCGCGGCATTATCGTCAACGGTATGGAGGTCGGCGCGGTGATCGCTTCACCGGTCGAGCGGCTGACCCGCAACACCGATATCAACTTCGATCAACAGCAGCGCCGCACCAGTTGGCTTATCGTCGGGCTGGCGACATTGCTGGCGGCGCTGGCGACCTTCCCGCTGGCTCGCGGGTTGATTGCCCCGGTGCGGCGGCTGGTGGAAGGCACCCACAAGCTGGCGGCGGGCGACTTTTCCACCCGTGTCCCGGTGAGCAGCAGCGATGAACTCGGCAGACTGGCGCAGGACTTCAACCAGCTCGCCAGCACGCTGGAAAAAAACCAGCAGATGCGCCGCGACCTGATGGCCGATATCTCCCACGAGCTACGCACGCCGCTGGCGGTACTGCGCGGCGAGCTGGAGGCGATTCAGGACGGCGTACGCAAATTCACCCCGGAATCGGTCACCTCTTTGCAGGCCGAAGTCGCCACCCTGACCAAGCTGGTTGATGATCTGCATCAGTTATCGATGTCCGATGAAGGGGCGCTGGCCTACCAGAAAGCGCCGGTCGATATCATTAGCCTGATTGAAATCGCCGCCGATGCCTTCCGCGAACGTCTTGCCAGCCGTGGGCTGACGCTGAATCTGGCGCTGGCAGAAAACGCTACCGTGTTTGGCGATCCGGACCGCTTGATGCAGTTATTCAATAACCTGCTGGAAAACAGCCTGCGCTATACCGACAGCGGCGGCCAGGTGCTGATTCGCACCGAACTGCTCCCAAAAAGCATCGTGCTGGAATTCGCCGACAGCAGCCCCGGCGTCAGCGATGAACAGCTGGCGAGGCTATGCGAGCGTTTCTACCGTACCGAAGGTTCTCGCAACCGCGCCAGCGGCGGCTCTGGCCTGGGGTTGGCTATTTGCGCAAACATCGTCACCGCCCACGGCGGACACCTCAACGTTGGGCATTCGCCTTTTGGTGGGGTTAGCATTAAAGTAGAGTTACCGCTGGAACGTGTATTACCGAGAGAAATATGACCGAGTTACCGATTGATGAAAATGCCCCACGCATCCTGATTGTGGAAGATGAACCCAAGCTGGGGCAGTTGCTCATCGACTATTTACTGGCAGCGCACTACGCCCCGACGCTGATTAGCCACGGCGACAAAGTGCTGCCGTACGTGCATCAGACGCCGCCGGATCTCATCCTGCTGGATCTGATGCTGCCGGGTACCGACGGTCTCACCCTCTGCCGCGAAATTCGTCGCTTCTCCGACGTTCCTGTGGTTATGGTGACCGCTAAAATTGAAGAGATCGACCGTCTGCTGGGCTTAGAGATCGGCGCCGATGACTACATCTGCAAGCCGTACAGCCCGCGCGAAGTGGTTGCGCGCGTGAAAACCATTTTACGCCGCTGCAAGCCGCGTCACGAACTCCAAACGCTGGACGAACAAAGCCCGCTCATCGTTGATGAAAGCCGTTTTCAAGCCTCATGGCGCGATCGCCCGCTGGACCTCACCCCTGCCGAGTTTCGCCTGTTGAAAACGCTGTCGCAGGAGCCTGGCAAAGTGTTCTCGCGAGAACAATTGCTGAATCATCTGTACGACGACTACCGCGTGGTGACCGACCGTACCATCGACAGCCATATTAAAAACCTGCGCCGCAAGCTGGAATCGCTCGACGCCGATCAGTCGTTTATCCGCGCGGTGTACGGTGTAGGCTATCGCTGGGAAGCCGACGCCTGCCGCCTGGCCTGATGCCTTCGAGCGGCGCGCGCTCGCCGCTCTCACTTCTCCTCTGCTCGCAACTTCGCCAATTTCTCCCATACTCATAGTGTCAGTCGATACGTTCAACGATGTTAATTTAATCAAGGAGTCACCATGGCTGGTTGGTTTGAATTAAGCAAAAGCAGCAACGATCAGTTTCGATTTGTTCTGAAGGCGGGAAACGGGGAGGTTATTCTCACCAGCGAGCTGTACACCACCCGGGCGGCCGCGGAAAAAGGCATCGCCTCGGTGCGGGTCAACAGCCCGCAGGACGCGCATTATGAAAAGAAAACCGCCACCAACGGCAAATTTCACTTCAACCTGAAAGCGGGCAACCACCAGGTCATTGGCACCAGTCAACTGTACGCGACCGAGCAGTCGCGTGATAAAGGCATCGCCTCGGTAAAAACCAACGGCACCAGCGAGACCGTCAAAGATAATACCTGATGGCAGATCCTCCGCCGGGTTGTCTCCCGCGACGACCCGGCGCTTTACCTCGCCTCCCCACAGCGCTACAATGCCCGCCCTTAATGTGGGGGCACTCCCCAACTCGCCGCATCAGGTGCGGCGAATCTGACCTGTCATCAGAACGAGAAAATCATGTTTAAACCGGAACTCCTTTCCCCGGCGGGAACGCTGAAAAATATGCGTTACGCTTTCGCTTACGGCGCTGACGCGGTTTACGCGGGCCAACCTCGCTACTCCCTGCGCGTACGTAACAACGAATTCAATCACGAAAACTTGCAGCTCGGCATCAACGAAGCCCACGCGTTGGGTAAAAAATTCTATGTGGTCGTGAACATCGCGCCGCATAACGCCAAGCTGAAAACTTTTATTCGTGACCTGAAGCCGGTGGTGGATATGGGGCCGGATGCGCTGATTATGTCCGATCCGGGCCTGATTATGCTGGTGCGCGAGCACTTCCCGGAGATGGACATTCACCTGTCGGTACAGGCGAACGCCGTCAACTGGGCCACGGTGAAGTTCTGGAAACAGATGGGTCTGACCCGCGTCATTCTTTCTCGCGAACTGTCGCTGGAAGAAATTGAAGAAATTCGCAGCCAGGTGCCGGATATGGAGATTGAGATCTTCGTTCACGGCGCTCTGTGCATGGCCTACTCCGGCCGCTGCCTGCTTTCCGGCTACATCAACAAGCGCGACCCGAACCAGGGCACCTGCACCAACGCCTGCCGCTGGGAATATAACGTTCAGGAAGGCAAAGAGGATGACATCGGTAACATCGTGCATAAACACGAGCCGATTCCGGTCACCAACGTTGAGCCAACGCTGGGAATTGGCGCGCCTACCGACAGCGTGTTTATGATTGAAGAAGCCAAACGTCCAGGCGAGTACATGACCGCCTTTGAAGACGAGCACGGCACCTACATCATGAACTCGAAAGACCTGCGCGCCATTGCCCACGTTGAGCGTCTGACCCAGATGGGCGTGCACTCGCTGAAAATTGAAGGCCGTACTAAATCCTTCTACTACTGCGCGCGTACCGCACAGGTGTACCGCAAGGCCATCGACGATGCCGCCGCCGGCAAACCGTTCGACACCAGCCTGCTGGAAACCCTGGAAGGCCTGGCGCATCGCGGCTATACCGAAGGCTTCCTGCGTCGCCACACCCATGACGACTATCAGAACTACGAATACGGCTACTCGGTTTCCGAGCGTCAGCAGTTTGTCGGCGAATTTACCGGCGAGCGTAAAGGCAACCTGGCCGCGGTAGCGGTGAAAAACAAATTCCTGATTGGCGATAGCCTGGAGCTGATGACCCCGCAGGGCAACGTCAACTTCACGCTGGAACATATGGAAAACGCCAAAGGCGAAGTGATGCCCGTCGCGCCCGGCGACGGCCACACCGTATGGTTGCCCGTGCCGGAAGATATGGCGCTGGAGTATGGCCTGCTGATGCGTAATTTCTCAGGACAATCCACTCGCAATCCGCATAACGGCTAGTACATTTATATTGTTTTTCAATAGCAAGGATTCTTAGAAATGGATCACAGACGGAATTATTGATTCCAGATACTATTCCCTCGCTGAAAAACATAACCCATAAATGCTAGCTGTACCTAGGAACCACCTCCTTAGCCCGTGTAATCTCCCTTACACGGGCTTATTTTTTTGGCCTTCCCTCCTAAAGCGCATCGCCGTATCCTTTGTTACACTCTTTGCATACCCCCTCAAGAGGTACCAAGGATGTCAGATTTTCCAGCGAGTTTACTGATACTTAACGGCAAAAGCGCCGGTACGCCCGAGCTGCGCGATGCGGTCATGCAGCTGCGCGATGAAGGCGTGGTGATTCACGTGCGCGTTACCTGGGAGAAAGGTGATGCCGAACGCTACGTCGAAGAAGCCGTTGCGCTGCAGGTGGCGACGGTGATTGCCGGCGGCGGTGACGGCACGATCAATGAAGTGGCGACGGCGCTGATTCAGTGCGACAGCGAGCAGGTTCCCGCCCTCGGTATTGTGCCACTCGGCACCGCGAACGATTTCGCCACCAGCGTCAATATTCCCACCGATATGGCTAACGCCCTTAAGCTGGCGATTGCCGGGCGCGATGTGCCGGTGGATATTGCCCAGGTTAATAACGAAACCTGCTTTATCAATATGGCGACCGGCGGCTTCGGTACGCGCATCACCACCGAAACGCCGGAGAAACTGAAATCCGCGCTGGGCGGTGTATCGTATTTGATTCACGGCCTGATGCGCATGGATACCCTAAAACCCGACCGCTGCGAAATTCGTGGCGAGAACTTTAGCTGGCAGGGCGATGCGCTGGTGATTGGCATCGGCAACGGTCGCCAGGCGGGCGGCGGGCAACAGCTGTGCCCGGAGGCGTTGATTGACGACGGCCTGCTGCATCTGCGTATTTTCACCGGCGAAGAGCTGCTGCCCGCGCTGTTGAATACGCTCGCCAGCGACGACGGTAAAGAGAACCTGGTGGACAGCGTATCGCCGTGGTTTGAGGTCACCGCATCACATGAGATGACCTTTAACCTCGACGGCGAGCCGCTCTGCGGGACCTCGTTCCGCATGGAGATTTTACCGGCGGCGCTGCGCTGTCGCCTGCCGCCGGATTGCCCGCTGCTGCGTTAACGCATCGCGCGTTTTAAGATGCGCTCCGACTGACGCTTGAAATCCGCCGCCGCTTCGGCGACGGTTTTCTTGCCGTAGTCGATGGACTGCAACGCGCTGTCAAACTCTTGCACCAGCTGGGGAGCTTCCAGATACGGCGACACGCCGACCTTCGCCGGTAGCGACAGCGCGAGCTTAATGCCGGCCACCGATGGGTCTTTGTCATTGATCACGCCGGACGCCGTCAGCGTCTCCACGCCGCTTTTGCTGAGCGGCACACCGCGCTCCAGGCCGAGCAGCGTCACGCCCTCCTTGCTGTTGAGCAGAAAGTTAATCAGCTTTGCCGCCGCCTGCGGGTGTTGGGTGGTTTTACCAATCGACAGCATCATTGACGGCTTCATAAACAGCCCCGCGTCGGTGGCGCCCGGCAGCATCGGGTAGCCACCCAACTCCAGCTTCGCCGGTGGTTTCAGGTTATCGGAATATTTGGTCACGGCGGTATTCCACATGTACACGCCGCCCCACTCGCCTTCAATCCACGGCTTCATCTCATAGATATTTCCCTTGCCGAAGGAAGCGTAGTACTTCATGTCCGGAATGACGTGATTGTCGATCAGCGTTTTATAGAGCCGGAAAAACTCCACCCATTGCGCATCGCTATAGGTAAACTTTTTGCTCTGCTCATCGATGGCTGGCATGTTGTATTTCTGCACCATATAAGAGTTGAGCAACGCCAGCACGCCGAGGCTTTCCGGGGCCACCGGATAGTATTGTTTGCCGAGCTTAGTCTCAAAGGTTTTCCCGGCCTGCATCAACTCATCCCAGTTTTGCGGATAGCTTAATCCCGCTTTTTTCCACGTCTGATCGTTGTAGTAGAAGATGCGCGCGGTCATGGCGACCGGAATCCCGTTCAGTTTGCCCTTCACCGTCACCGGCTGAAGATCTTTGGCGGTGAACTGGTCCAGGCCGATTTCGTCTTTCACTTTATTGAGATCGTAAAAACCGTTGCCGTCTTTCGAGAACAGCGTCAGCCAGTTCCAGTTGGTTTGCATCACATCCGGCTCGGTGCCGCCCGCCAGCTGCGTGGTAAGGCGCGAGGTATGGCCGTCCCAGCCGGTATATTCCGCTTTGACGTTGATATCCGGGTTTTGTTGATGGAAGGCTTCCAGCGCTTTCAAGGTCACCTGATGACGACTATTGCCGCCCCACCAGGACATACGCAGGTCGATGGTTTCCGCGGCCAGCGCGGAGGCAGTACAGGCAGACAGCAATAACGGGAGAGCAATACGGAATGACTTTTTAGGCATTTTTGATTATTCCCGGAGGCAAATTGGAAAAGTAGAGGTAGGCCGGATAAGGCGTTTACGCCGCCATCCGGCCCCATGGCGAACGGTTAGTAAGCCGCCACCTCCCGCGCCATTTCGCGCGTGTACTGGCGGCTGGCGTTCACCAACATCTGGGTATACGGCGTTTTGGCCTCGCCGTTCACCAGTGCGTCAACGCTAAGCGTTTCGAGAATTTTGCCGTACTGCATCACCGCCACCTTCTGGCAGAGATGGGCAATCACGCCCAGATCGTGGGTCACCATCAGGTAGGTCAGGTTCGACTCTTTTTGCAGCTCCGCCAACAGGTTGAGGATCTCCGCCTGCACCGAGACGTCCAGCGCCGAGGTGGGTTCATCGAGCAGCAGCACCTGCGGCTCAAGGATCAGCGCGCGAGCAATCGCCACGCGCTGACGCTGGCCGCCGGAGAGCTGGTGCGGATAGCGGTCGCGAAACGCGCGATTCAGCCCCACGCGATCCAGCAGCGTGTTGATGCGCCGGTCACGCTCGCTGATACCGTGGATTTGCAGCGGCTCTTCCAGAATATCGCCAATGGTATGGCGCGGATGCAGAGAGCCGTAAGGATCCTGAAACACCATCTGCACCTTACGGCAGCGTTCGCGGCTGATGTTGTGATCCAGCCGCTGGCCGTTGATCGCCAGCTCGCCCTGCCAGTGGTTAAACAGCCCGGCCAGGCACTTCAGCACCGTGGTTTTGCCGGAACCGGACTCCCCCACCAGGCCGTAAATCTCGCCCGGCTGGACGTGGAAATTGACGTCATACAACACCTGGTTGCGCTTCTCGCCTTCACCAAACACCAGGTTCAGATTTTTCACTTCAATCATGATGCGCTCCTTAATCCGTCAGCCAGCAGGCCTGACGCTGTAGCACCGGCAGCACCGGGCGACGATGCTGCATATCCGGCAGCGCGCTGATTAGGCCCTGCGTGTACGGATGCTTAGCATTGTCGAGATCGCAGGCGGCGATGGACTCCACCACCCGCCCGGCGTACATCACCAGCACCCGATCGCAGAAGCTGCGCACCAGGTTGATGTCGTGGCTGATAAAAATCAGCCCCAGCCCGCGCGATTTCACCAGGTCGTCGAGCAGCCCCAGCACCTGCAAACGTACGGAGACGTCCAGCGCCGAGGTGGGCTCATCGGCAATCACCAGCTCCGGGTCGGTAATCAGCATCATCGCAATCATGATGCGCTGCCCCTGGCCGCCGGAGATTTCATGCGGATAGAGGTTATAAACGCGCTGCGGGTCGCGGATGCGCACCACGTCGAGCATCTCCAACGCTTTGGCTTTCGCCTCCGCCTTATGCCCCGGATGGTGCGTTAGCCAGGCTTCAGCAATCTGATCGCCCACGCGCACCACCGGGTTCAGCGAGTATTTCGGGTCCTGCATAATCATCGAAATCCGTTTGCCGCGAATGGCGCGCATCTGCGCTTCGCTGGCGTTAAGCAGATCGATATCGCCAAACTGCATCCGGCTGGCGTCAATGCGCGCCTTTTTCGGGTGCAGATGCAACAGCGCGCGCCCGACGGTCGATTTTCCCGAACCGGATTCACCGACAATCGCCAGTTTTTCACGCCCCAACTGGAAGGAGACACCGCGCACCGCATGGGTGACCGCGCTGCCGTTGACAAAGTCGACGCACAGGTCGCGCACGTCGAGCAGCGGTGCAGCGTTATTCGCTGCGAGGATCGAGGATGTCACGTAGGCCATCTCCTAAGAAGTTGAACGCTAAGCTGTTGATCAGAATCGCCAGCCCCGGAATCGTCACCACCCACCAGCACTCCATCATGTAGGTACGGCCACTGGAGATCATCGCCCCCCACTCCGGCTCCGGCGGCTGTGCGCCAAGGCCGAGGAAGCCGAGACCAGCGGCGGTCAGAATGATCCCCGCCATGTTCATGGTGATACGAATAATCACCGACGGCAGGCACAGCGGCACAATATGGCGCCACAGCACGCGGGCCGGAGAGGCCCCCTGCAAGCGCACGGCGGAGATAAAATCCGCCTGGCGCAGCGACAGCGTTTCGGCGCGCGCCAGACGCGCAATCGGCGGCCAGGCGGTAAGCGTAATGGCGATTACCACGTGCTCCAGCCCTGGGCCTAAGGCGGCCACGAACGCCAGCGCCAGCACCAGGCTCGGGAAGGAGATAAAGATGTCGGTAACGCGCATCAGCACCATGTCTACCTTGCCGCCGAAGTAGCCCGCGCAGACGCCGAGCAGCAGCCCCAGCGGGCCGACGGTGACCGACACCAGCAGCACGATGTACAGCGTAATGCGCGAGCCATACACCAGACGGCTGAAGATATCGCGGCCAAACTCGTCGGTGCCAAACCAGTGCTGAGCGTTCGGCGCGGTAAGCGCGTTGCTTAAGTCCTGCACCAGCGGGTTATACGGGGCAATCAGCGGCGCGAAAATCGCCACCACCAGCAGCAGAAAGATAATCCCACCGCCAATCGCCGTTAACGGGTTACGCGCCATCTTGCCAATAAACCCACCGGCGCGGACCAGCGCACGTTGCAAACGCTGGCGGCCTTCGCCAGCGCCGCCGCGCAAAGACGTATCCAGAGAAACCGTCATGATTTTGTCCTCGGATCGAAGAATTGATACAGCATGTCGGACAGCAGGTTGAGCATCACGAAGATCACCCCAACCAGCAGTACGCAGCCCATCACCGCATTCATATCGCCCAGCAGCAGGCTGCCGGTGAGATAGGAGCCAAAGCCCGGCCAGGAGAAGACGGTTTCAATCAGTACCGCCCCCTCCAGCAGCGAACCATAGGCCAGCGCCACCACCGTCAGCAGCTGCACGAGGATGTTGCGAAACGCGTGATTCCAGATCACCTGACGTTCGGTTAACCCTTTCACGTGGGCAGTGATGATGAACTCCTGCGACAGCTGCGCCAGCATAAAGCTGCGGGTCATACGGCTGATGTAAGCCAGCGAGTGGAAGCCCAGCAGCGCGGCAGGCAGAATCAGGTGATTAATGGCATTCCAGAACACCTCGCTGTTCCCTGCCAGCAGCGCATCGACGGTCATCAGCCCGGTACGGCGCGGCACGATGCCGTCCAGCCCCAGGTCAACGCGCCCGGCGCCGCCGACCCAGCCAAGCCAGGCGTAAAACACCAGCAGACCCATCATCCCCACCCAGAAAATCGGCGTGGAGTAACCGGCGAGGCTGATAATGCGCACCACGTAATCGGAGATGCTGTTACGACGCGCGGCCGCCAGCACACCCAGCGGAATGCCGAGGCCCGCGCCGACAATAATCGCCATCGTCGCCAGTTCCATGGTCGCCGGGAAGACGCGAATAATATCGTCGGTCACCGGTTTACCGGTCAGCAGCGCGTTACCGAGGTCGCCGTGCAGCAGGTTGACGAAATAAATACCAAACTGGGTCATCAGCGACTGGTCAAAGCCCAGCTGGTGATAGACCTGCTGGTAGGTGCTCTGGTCGGCATCCGGGCCGACAATCGCCAGCACCGGGTCGATGGGCATCACGCGGCCAATGAAAAAGGTCAGCAGCAGCAGGCCAAACAGCGTAATCGCCACCTGCATCAACCGTTTTGAAAAGCGCCGGGTCCGGGAGCCGGGCGCGAGAATTGCCGTACTCATCCTTTATCTCCTTCGCTTACTTTGTAGACGTCACGCAAGAACGTGGTCGCCGACGGGTGGGGTTTGTAGTCTTTCACTTCGTTGCGCACCACCACCGAGTCAACCATCTGCGAGACGGGAATCATCGCCGGGATCAGCGCATCGAAGCGGGTTTGAATGGCCTGGTAATCGGCAATTTGTTTCTGCGGGTTACGTTCCAGCAGCGCACCGTCGATCATCTCGTTGAGCTGCTTGTCGTAAAAGCCGGTACGCCAGCCCTGGAAGTTGGTGAGTCGCGCTTCATCGCTGTTGTCCGGGTTATAGACCAGCGCACGCAGGCTGGAGTGCGGATGCGGCTCCATGCCGCTGCCGCCGCGGCCGACCAGCATGTCGAACTTACGCTCGCGCATCGCGCCGTAAATCTGGTTGCCGGTGCCGGTAATAATTTTGGCGTTGATGCCCGCCTGCATCAGCGTCGACTGAACGGCAATGGCGATATTGAGGAACGGCTGGTCCGAGAGCACGCGCAGCGTGGTATCAAAACCGTCCGGATAGCCCGCTTCCGCCAGCAGTTTTTTCGCCTTCGCTAAGTCAAAGCTGTAGCCAGGATCCGGCAGCGTTGACGGCATGCCCGCCTTGATTGGCCGCTGGTGCAGTACGCCGTAGCCCGGCATCAGCGCTTTATTAATCCCCTGATAATCAATCAGGTAGCGTACCGCTTCACGCACCTTCGGATTGGCGAAATGCGCCTCTTTCATGCTCATCGCCACGTAGTACATGGTGCCGCGTTGCACCGCGTCGACGGTAAGCTGCGGGTCTTTGCGCAGGGCGTTGATGTCCGATACCGCCATGTTGTTGGCAATATCAAGGTCGCCTTTTTCAATCATCAGGCGCAGGGTCTGCGACTCCTGAAAGTGGCGCAGCACCACGCGGCTCATCTTCGGCTCGCCGCGCCAGTAGTCCGGGTTACGCTTCATGCGCAGCACATCTTTGGCCTGCCAGGTCTCCAGCATAAACGGCCCGGAACCGGCTTCGTGCGTGGTCAGCCACTTGTTTCCCCAGTCGTTATCCTGCTCATGGCTCTGCACGGTTTTGCTGTCGAGCACGCCAAGGTTACCCAGCGCGCCTAGCGAGTAAATCACCAGCTGCGGATCGTTCGGTTTCGGCAGGACAATCTGCACCGTATAGTCGTCCAGTGCGGTCACCTGCTTGTCGACGTTCTTTTTGCTGAAGCCGTAAGACTTCCACACCGATGCCTGCGCAAGGTTAAGGTGCAGAATACGGCGCATCGACCACACCACGTCGGCGGCGGTCAGCGGGTTACCGGAGTGAAACTTAACGTTGTTTTGCAGATGGAAGGTCAGCGTTTTGCCATCCGGGCTGATGTCCCAGGATTTGGCCAGTGCCGGTTTGACGTTGGTCAGCTGTTCAGGGTCCAGTTCAACCAGCGAATCATAGAGGTTGACCACGATACCCACCACTTCATTACCGGTCATCGCGGCCGGGTCGAGGGTCAGCAGGTTGTTCATGTTCATGCCGATAATGAGCTGATCCGGCGGCGTTTTCGCCAACGCCGCCCCGCTCCCCATCGTCATGGTGAGCGCGAGCAAACACGCTCCCAGTAAGGAGGATTTTTTCATCTATCTATCGCCTGTAGGGTACGACAGGCTACGAATCCGTACGCGCCTGTCTTGTCTTTGTTATGTGTCAGTCGTGGCTGACGGTATTGGCTTCGATATATGCAAAGTTAATGTCTTCGCCCAGTCCAGGACGCTGAGACAGGTGAACAAAGCCATCCGCGTCCATTGGGTCGATGATGCTGTTCAGGTAGGCCGCCGGCTGGTCGTAGTCGAGGAACGGATGCAGCAGGCCGCGCTCATACCAGCGACAGTTGCGGATCGCCCCGACCACCGCCAGGCTCGCCGCGCCGTTGCCGTGCACTTCGCAGTCCATGCCGAAGGATTCCGCCAGCGCCGCCACCTTCATCGTTGGCGTAATGCCGCCCACGCCGTTAGCGCCCGCGCGCAGAATGTCGCACGCGCCCGCTTTCACCCAATCCGCACGGCTGTGGTGCTTACCGCCAAAGCTTTCCGGCCCGATAATCGGGATAGAGAGGTTTTCCGCCAGCCACGCGTAGGACGACATGCTGTCCTCTTCCATCGGTTCTTCAAACCACGCGAAGTTGAGTTTTTCCAGTTCCTTACCTATCCACAGCGCTTCGGTACGGCTGTACCAGTGGTAGCCGTCGATCATCAGATCGATATCCGGCCCCACCGCCTCGCGCACCGCGGCACAGGCTTTGATATCCATTTTTGGGTTCGGGGCGAAAGAGACCGGCGGCATCCAGGTGTGCAGCTTGATAGCCTTGTAGCCGCGCGCCACCAGGGTTTCGGCAAAGGCCGCGTACTCTTCCGGCGTGGACAGACCGCCTTCTAAATCGTCGCCGCACATGGTGCTGCCGTAGGCCGGGACTTTGTCACGATAGCCGCCGAGCAGTTTGTAGACCGGCATATTGAGCTTACGCCCAATCAGGTCCCACAATGCTTGTTCCACGAAAGACAACGCGCGTTCGGTCAGCTGATGCGCGCTGCCCCGCTGCCAGTGCACCAGGTCCTGCCAGATGCGTTCACGGTCGAACGGATCCTGGCCAACCAGCACTTTACGGAAGAAGGTGTTCACCACGAACGGGCGCACGATTTCCGGCGGCGCAAACGAATAGCCCTTGCTGCCATCGTCCGCGGTAATCGTCAGCATCGCCATTTTGGCCATGCTTTCTGGCCCCGGATGGGAGTGCCCGGCGCTATCGGAGACGCGGCGGGTGGGATGCTGGAAAACGGTGACATTTACAGATTCAATTTTCATTATGTGTCCTTAGTACAACATTCGACATGGCGCTTAACGCGCCACAATCCTGTGTCCAACACTGATCCGATAAAACGGTTTTAGGGAATTGAAAAGGCGTTTCATGACTAATCTAAGCACAAAATAACAGCGCTTCCACGGACAAATAGCGCTAACAATCGACTGTTTTTTGGGCATGCGCACAAGGAGGCGTGATGTTTTTCACAAAAGGATAACGAAGTGTGAAGGGGATCGGCCTCCTCACCCTGGCGGGCGAGGAGGCAAACTTTTAGGCGAAGGTAATCTTGCTATCGAGGTAAACGTCCTGCACGGCGTTGATCAACTGCACGCCGTCGGCCATGGATTTTTTGAACGCTTTACGGCCCAGAATCAGCCCCATGCCGCCAGCGCGTTTGTTGATAACCGCCGTCCGCACCGCGTCGGACAGGTCGGTCTCACCGCCCGCCGCGCCGCCGGAGTTAATAAGCCCTGCGCGGCCCATATAGCAGTTCGCCAGCTGATAACGCACCAGGTCAATCGGGTTGTCGGTGGTCAATTTGCTGTACACACGATCGTCGGTATAGCCAAAGTTCACCGCTTTATAGCCGCCGTTATTTTCGGCCATTTTTTGTTTGACGATATCCGCGCCGATGGTCGCCGCCAGATGGTTGGCCTGCCCGGTCAGGTCCGCAGAGACGTGATAGTCGACGCCATCTTTCTTAAACGCAGGGTTGCGCAGGTAGGCCCACAATACGGTCACCAACCCCAGCTCATGCGCGCGCTCGAAAGCGGCAGAGATCTCCTCAATCTGGCGGCGAGACTCTTCTGAACCAAAATAGATGGTCGCCCCTACAGCCACCGCGCCAAGGTTGAAAGCCTGCTCAACGCTGGCATACAGCGTTTGATCGAAAGTATTCGGATAGCTCAGCGTTTCATTGTGGTTGAGCTTCACGAGGAAAGGAATGCGGTGTGCGTAGCGGCGCGAAACCGACGCCAGCACGCCGTAGGTTGAGGCCACGCAGTTACAGCCCGCCTCAATGGCCAGTTCGACGATGTTTTTCGGATCAAAATAGAGCGGGTTGGCGGCAAACGAGGCCCCGGCCGAATGCTCAACGCCCTGATCGACCGGCAGAATCGACAGGTAGCCCGTACCGGCTAAACGCCCGGTATTGTAGAGCGTCTGCATGTTTCTCAACACCGCAGGTGGGCGGTTGTTATCCACCATCACCCGGTCAACGTAGTCGTGGCCAGGCAGATAGAGCTGGTCGGCTGGAATGGTCATACAACGATGCTGTAAAAGGCTGTCGGCGTCTTTGCCAAGCAACTGCGCAATATCAGTCATAGCTATGCTCCCGTAAGCGCCGACATCATGTCGGCTGGATGTCCTGCTCAAGTTTTTTGAGCAGGATAAGCCTGGTACCGGGGGCGTAGAATGTCCAACTTTTGTCGGTTTTAACGCACAAGCTGCTGGCACGCAAACGGGACATTCTGCGGCCATCGTAAGGTGGATGCTGGCCACATTAAAATTGACTCACGAAGTAAACTGCCTCCTCGGAAGTGATTTAGCACCGATCACACTTTTTCTTTTTGTCGTTTTTATTACGACAGACGCCCTCCCCCTCCGCTCGATAAGCTCCGATCGCCTGCTCCTATAAAAAACATAATCATTCTTACTCTTTGGCGGGAAATATTGTATGGCAGAAAAACAAACACACATTAGCGAGTCATCCGCTGAAAATAGCGGTTACAGCCTCAGCCGTCTGGATATTATTCTGGGTTTAATCTGTGCCATTTTTTTTATTGATACCGTCGCCCCCATTGCGGCGATGGGCGTTTCCGCGATTTCCTGGATGGTGATCATTGGCGTCGTTTTCTTCTTTCCCGGCTGTCTGGTCGTGGCAGAACAAGGCGCAGCCTACCCAGAAAATGGTGGTCTTTATGCCTGGATAAAACGCGCCTACGGTACGCTGTGGGGCGCACGTATCGCCTGGATGTACTGGTGCGGTAATGCGCTGTGGATCTCTTCAGCCATGACCGTCATCGTCAACGTATTTTGCCAACTTTTTGCTATTGAAATAGGTCTGGTGGGTAAAGCCGCGCTCAACATCATTCTGGTCTGGGCCATTACCGCACTCGCGCTGCGTCCGATGCGCAACTCGACATTTATTATCAACTTCGCCTCTTCAGTGAAAATTCTGATGGCTCTGGGATTAATACTCAGCGGCGTAATCTGGTTATACCGTGGGCATGCCCCCGCCAATACCTTTAGCTGGGAGGTTATCCGTCCAACCTATGGCCAGGCGATGATCTTTATTCCAGCCCTGATTTATAATTTTCTGGGTTTTGAGACGATGTCCGCAGCGGCCACATCAATGCGGAACCCCAAAAAGGACATCCCAATTGCCTCACTCAGTAACGTTATCCTGGTTATTGGCCTGAATATTATTGCCGTCAGCGGTGTGTTACTGATTATTCCGAGCGATAAGGTCGATATTATCGGCGGAATTATCTCATGCTTCCGTCTCGGTTTCGGCGATGGCATCATCGGCACCCTCATTGTCTATATCATCGGCTTACTGTATCTGGCCGCACTGTGCTCACAATCATTAATGTGGATGCTGGCGACCTGCCGCATGGCGCAGGCCACCGCTCAGGCGCATGAATTACCGGCGGCGCTGGCAAAATCACATCCACGACACGACAGCCCTGCGGGCGCCTTAATTGCTGGCGCAGTGATTACTACGATCATGACAATCGTCAGCACAGCGCTTTCTGGCTCTGCTGAGGAGATGTTCTGGTCAATATTCTCATCCACCACAATTTTGTTACTCATCCCCTATTTCGTTAATTTCCAGGCTTTCCTTAAATTGCGTAAATACGATACCACGACCCATCGACCTTATATCTTTCCAGCACCCAACTGGGTTGTTACCGCGCTTATGAGACTCGCGCAAATAATTTTATTCCTCACCGCCTTCTTTCTTATTTGGGTACCAGGTCAGCCGTTTAAAGCAGCCAACGCCGGATTTATTGCCATCGGCGTCATGCTGACATTGGGTGTCGGTGAATTCTTTATCAGACGCAGCCTCAAACAGGCCCAGACTCCCTCACCGTCGCTTCCCCTTCCTTCTCCGGTCAATAACAAGGATTAATTTATGAACGCAGAGATCGTTTTTACGAATGGATTTATCTGGACCGCTGATAGCCAAAATCCCGTGGCTCAAGCGTTCGCCTTGGCCAAGGATAAAATCATCGCTATCGGCACACATCACGATATCGCGCACTGTATTCATCCCGATACCTTGATTTGTGATTTAGAAGGGCGGTTTGTGATGCCGGGTTTTATCGACGGTCACTGCCACTACTCAATAAGCGCCGATGATGTCTGCGGCGTCAATCTGCAAGGAATGAACACGCCAGAAGCCTATATTGCCGCCATTCAAAACAAGATTCAGTCACGGCCAGAGGCCCGTTTTATTCGCGGCGGTGGTTTTCTGGAAGCCACATTCCCCGATAGCGGTCCAGACAAAGCGCTACTGGATAACCTGTCGCGGGATATTCCCATCGTCATTGCATCGGAAACGTACCATTCCATATGGGTGAATTCAAAAGCGCTCGAAATGGCGGGCATTACCGCACAAACACCCGACCCGCAGAATGGCAGAATTGAGCGCGACACGCAGGGTGAACCCAGCGGTTGCCTACGCGAAACGGCGCAGGCATTGGTACTGGATCGACTGCCTGACTGGTCTAAGGACGATTACAAGGAGGCCATTTTGCGCTTTCAGACCCTCGCGCACAGCCTTGGGATCACCGGCGCATACGACCCCTGGCTGGATATTCGCGGCCAGAATGCCATCGCGGCGTTGACTGAACTGGATAATGAGCAACTGCTCAACATGAATCTACGCGGTGCCCTGTTGGTTTCACCTGAGAAAGGGCAAGCACAGTTTCCGGCACTGCACGAGCAACTGACCGCATTGAAACGCGAGAGCCGCCGCTTTCAGGTTTCCGCCGCGAAATTCTTCGCCGATGGGATCTTCGAAACCAAAACGGCGCTGATGCTGCAACCTTACACCGCGGCCGCCGGGAAAGGCGACGCTTACTATGGCGAGCAAAACTGGCAGACTAGCGAACTGCAGGTACTGTTTGTTGCGATCGATAAAGCCCATTGGCAGATTCATATTCACTGTATCGCTGACGGTGCCGTCCGTCAGGCGCTAGATGCATTTGATTATATGCAACGTATCAACGGCGTGCGCGACGCTCGCCACTGTATTGCCCATGCGACGGCCTGCGATCCCAACGATATCCCTCGCTTTAAAGCGTTAGACATTACCGTCATGCTGAACAGCTTCTGGGCCGCGCGGGATAAAACCTGGCTGATGATTGCCGACTGGATTGGCAAGGACCGGGCAGAGCGCTATCTGTATCCCATAGAAAGCTTTTTCAAGGCGGGCGTCAGGGTGACCAATGCCAGTGATTATCCCGTCACGGCATGGCCAAACCCGCTCGTCGGCATCGAAACGGCGGTGACCCGAATTCCGGCGGATAACTATCATCCCTGGGTGTTTGATTATGACGCGCCAATACACCATCAAGTTCCCTGGCCAGAAGAGCGCGCCACCGTCGAGGAGATGCTCGAAGCCTGCACGGTACAGCAAGCGCGGGCCAATTTTATGGAGCAAACGACAGGCTCGCTTCAGGTGGGATACAAGGCGGACTTTATTATTCTTGACGCTAATTTGCTGCACATCGCACCCGACAAAATAGGCTCGACAAGGGTATTGCAGACCTGGTTTGAGGGGCAGTTGGTATACAGCGCGTCAGAGTCACAAGCCGAACTGCTGTTCAGGGCAGCCAGTCAGCAATAGCCCTGTGCGGCCCTTCTTCTTTGCGAGAAGGGTCGCGCTTTTTTATTGACGCTCTCGCTATGGTATTACGCAACGCGTCACGTTGCAGGAGTCATGATGCAGGTTGCCATCACTGATGTTCAACATATTATCAATGAGTTAGGTAGTGGTCGCTTCCCTTGGCAACTGCATAACTGGCTTAATCAACATGCCATGCTGCCAGGTATTTATCACAGCGTGGCCATGCTGTTTGACCGGGAATCTACGGCGTCGCGCCAGCCGCGTCATATCTGTCAGGCTAAAAATTTGTTTGCCGCCAGCATCATTGAACCGGAGATTGTTTCTCAGGCATTGGATCTGTATACCCGACAGGAAGAATGGCGACATGATGAGCTGATCGCTCGTATCGAACGCAACCCAATGGATGGCATGCGGATTGAACGGATTCCGCCCCCCTCAGACAACCGTTCAGGCACAAGCTCATATCAACGACTCTATATTCATAGCCAGTTGGGCATTGAGTACGCCATCACGCTAACCGACGATCGCCATGTTTATACCTATTCGATCTTTCAAAAGCGCGACGAGCGCCCCTTTAACTCGCTGGAAGTGCAGCGTTTATTCGATTTTGGGCCGTTTGTCCTCACCCTGCTGAACAAGCACGCGCAATTGTGTCAGCAACCGTTATCCACGGTTCTGACACCCCAGCAGGCATTTACCCACAAGTTGATAAGTAGTGGCATCAGGCTATCAACGCGAGAGTACAATACCTGCATAAGCGTGCTGAGCGGCAATACGATTGCACAGATTTCGAGCCAGATGAATGTAAAGGAAACCTCGGTTAGAACCTATCTTGGGCGGGCGCTGATAAAGCTCAATTTGCCCGATAAACAGGCGCTGTATCAGTGGTGTTTCGCTACGAACATTAGCAGCGTGACGGAATGGGCGCCACGTGCATCCAGCCGATAAAACGTTGCCGTCTCGCTTCCCTCTCGGCCAGCCAGCCCACGGCACGATACGGTGGACGGGCAGCCTCACACCTTGAGCAAATTTACCACCATTCGTGGAAATGGTGCACTGGGCCAATCCCCTCGCCCACTTCCAACGTATCGGCCTGCGCCAGCGCTTTCGACAGCCAGGCTTTCGCCACCGGCACCGTTTCCTGCCAGCTGGCGTGACGTGGCCGTAACGCCGCCAGCGCCGCCGACAGCGTACAGCCGGTGCCATGGGTGTTTTTGGTCACCACCCGCGGCGCGGTAAACCGCGTTTCACCGTCGGCGGTAAATAGCCAGTCCGGGCTTTCGGCGTCGTCCAGATGGCCGCCTTTCATCAGCACCGCCTCACAGCCCAGCGCCCGCAGCGCGCGCCCTTGTTCCAGCATCTCACGTTCGCTGCGGGCATGCGGCGCGTCAAGCAGCGCCGCCGCCTCCGGCAGGTTTGGCGTAATCAACGACACCTGCGGCAGCAGACGCTGACGCAGCGTCGCCACCGCCGATGCACACAGCAGCGGGTCGCCGCTTTTCGCCAGCATTACCGTGTCGAGCACCACGTTCTGAATGCGATAACGCGCCAGCCGCTCGGCCACGGCTTCAACAATATCGGTCTCGGCCAGCATGCCGATTTTGGTGGTATCAATGCGCACGTCGCTGAACACTGAGTCCAGCTGCGCGGCGACAAAATCGGGTTCAATGCGATATACCGATTGCACCCCGCGGGTGTTTTGCGCCACCAGCGCGGTCATCACCGAACAACCGTAGGCACCCAGCGCGGAGAAGGTTTTCAGGTCTGCCTGAACGCCCGCGCCGCCGCTAGGGTCGGTACCGGCGATGGTTAAGGCGTTAATGCGCTTCATGCCGCCACCTCCGCATTCATCGCGTACAGCGCATCAAGGAAGGCTGGGACAAAGCTCCCCGGCCCGCGCCCCTCGGCGGCCTTCTGTCCGGCGAATTTCATCAGCGCGCAGGCGCCCGCTACATTTTCCAGACGGCTTCCCGGCAGCGCACAACTGGCCGCTACTACCGCCGACAGCGCGCAGCCGGTGCCAACCACCCGCGTCATCAGCGGATCCCCGCCCTGCACTGCCAGCGTTTGCTGACCATCGGTGATGTAATCCACTTCTCCCGTCACCGCCACAATCGCGCCACTTTCTCGCGCCAGCTTCTGTGCTGCCGGCAGCGCCGTCGCGGCCGTATCAGTGGTATCCACGCCGCGCCCGCCGCGGCTCTCGCCCGCCAGCGCCAGAATTTCAGAGGCATTTCCACGAATCGCCGCAGGCTGTAATTGCAGTAAGCCGCGGCAGAATTCAGTGCGCAGCGTCAGTGCGCCAACGGCAACCGGATCGAGCGTCCAGGGCGTTTTCGCCGCATTCGCGCTTTCCACCGCCGCACGCATCGCCTGCGCACGCGGCTGGGTTAAAGTGCCGACGTTTATCAGGACCGCACTGGCTATGGCGGAAAACTGCGCGGCTTCACCGGCATCAATCACCATCGCGGGCGAGGCGCCAAGGGCTAACAATACGTTGGCGGTGAAAGTCTGCACGACATCGTTGGTCATACAGTGAACAAGAGGGGCATGCTGGTGAAGAAGATGGGCAGTGCGCGCGGATTGCGCGGGGTTTAGCAGGTCAACGTGCATGGTTTGCTCCTGCCATAACGCGAAGAAGCAATGACCTGGAGGCCTCTGACTTCCCTACGCTGGCATTATCCAGATCAGGTGGTACGGGTATTTCTCAGCCTTCACAAGGAAGGGCACCCCGAGTCGTTTAGCGGCGTGGCCGCTTTTTTGCAAGCGTAAGGGAAGTTTCTCGCTTAAGCAAGCCTCTTCCGCCGCGAGAAATCACGCTATAAACAGCAAGGTTATATCTAATAGTCGTTAAACTTTAATTAACACGCTCACGACAGGTAAAAAAAAGATAGCCATGACTTTCTTTCATACGAAACGAAAAACCAGATAGCCATAATTAAACCCGCGACGAAAGAAAAAATAAAAAAACAAAGAAAATCATTAGACTCGCTTTAGAACCAATCATAAAAACTGTTTTCTATAGGAATAATCCTTATCGATAAATGGTAGGATGAGCTCATCTAACCATCTGAATTAATTAAAAAATAACATTTAAATCTCACTGCATTCACCACGCAAATCTATCAACAAAAATCATGATCCTAATCAATATTTATATAGTCAACTTACTGGATAGTTGCTTCGCGTTACCAAGAAAGCGGCAAACTTCTGCTTGCCTTAGTGATTGATAGTCAATGATAAAAATTATTCTTGCGTATGCGATCGTCTCCCTCGCGCTGGTAGCAACCGGGGCATTAGGGGCGGTGGTATATAGCAATGCAGTCTCCATAATCACGAACGACTGTTATCACTCATAACAATTAAAACCTGAAAATAATTTATAATTAACGCTCCCGAAAATATTACGGGAAGAACGTTAAACATTTATTCAGGTGACGTTCTGGTCTATATAAAAAATAAGGTTAATGATGAAAGCAAAAATGATGCTGTTAGCCGTTGTGGCAAGCTCGGCGATTCTTGCGGGTTGCTCTACCCCGGCACAGCGAATGGCGGCATGTGAGGCGCAAGGTATTTCTAAAGATACCTGCTATTTATCCGAACAAAACAGACAGCAAGGGATCAACAACGCGGCCATGACCGCGGCGTATGCCAACGCGGCCAATGCGACTCGCACTCACGACGCGGAACAACACGCGCAGGCGGCGCACGTCGCCGATCCCATGCGTGAAGCGACGCTCTCTTCTAATGTGCTAAAAGCAACGCTGTCGAACGGTTTCTTCTCGGCGACGATTAATGGCAAAAAAGCCGTTGTGAAGCGTATTAACGCCAATTTTTATGAAATTCGCGGAGCGGGCTATATTATTTCCGTCAGCATGAATGCAGACGGCATTGAAAGCGCATCGTGGAATAAGACCCACGGCCGTGAAAACGGCATGCTGACCGTCAAACAATAAAAATGGATACAGGGAGGCAGACGCCTCCCTTATTCTGTTGGCGCTACTCGGCGGCGTTCTCACGCAGCGCTTTAAGCAGCAGCGTAAAGCAGGACTCAATTAGCGGCGGCAGCGTCTGCGGCCCGCGCATTAGCGCCACCGTACGCGTCAGCGCTGGTTGCTGAAGCTGCGCTACCCGCAGCGTTGGGTCTTCAAGGTGGGTAGTGTAAAGCTGCGGCAAAATCGCCACCGCCAGCTGCGAGCGCACCAGCCCGTACAGCGTTTCGATATAGTCCACCTGATAGCGCGTATTCAACGTCAGCCGCTGGCTTTCAACCAAGGCCCCGACCAGCCGCTGCACGTTCCCTTTTGAGAATACCGCAATATCGCGCCCCGCCAGCAGTTTCCAGGGTAAATGTGGCTGCCCGGCTAGCGGGTCGTCCCTGTGCAAAACCGCCACCAGCGGATCTTCACGCAGCGGGAAGAGCTGCAAATCAGCCGGCAGCGAACTGTCGATGGCGCCGACGCCAAAATCAATTTGCCCGCTTTGCAGGTCGCCAACCATGGCATCGTTGGTGCGATCGTGAAATTCAACGCGCAGACGCGGGAACGCCTGTGCCAGCATCTTCGGCAGCAAAGGAAATAACAGCGAACTGACCGACGGCACCAGCCCGATGCGCACCGTTCCGTCGCCGCCCGCTTCGACGATTTGCTGCATATCCTGAAACGCCGTCTGCGCCACGCTCAGCACCCGCTGGGCATGGGGCAGTATCGCCGCCCCCAGCTCGGTTAACGTCACCGCCGAAGCGGTACGATTCACCAGCTTGCCGCCAAGCACCGCTTCCGTCTGCCGCAGGGCGCTGCTGAGCGCCGGTTGGCTAATGGCCAGACGATTCGCGGTGTCCGTAAAGTGACGCAGTTGGGCCAGCGTGACAAAATACTGCAGTTGTTTAAGCGAGAGCGCGGGCAATCGCTGCCAGGGTTCGGTCATGTTGTGCTTCACTCGTGACGATCACGCAGAATAAGCCGAAGTTATCAGGTGATAAGTTTTTTCATCTGGGCAACCGTTTGCTCTGCCCCTAAAGTAGCGCACATTATCCCTGTGCCGGAGATGTTATGTCCAGCAATGCTGAAAACCGCCGCCGCGCCGTTCAGGCCGCTCGTGGTGAAGTTCCGTTCGACCTGCTGCTCACCGATGCTTACATCGTCGATATGGCGACGGGTGAAATTCGCGAAGCCGACGTAGGTATCGTCGGCGATATGATTGCCAGCGTCCACCCGCGCGGTAGCCGCAGCGACGCCCTTGAACGCCACTCCCTGCCCGGTGAATTCCTCTCTCCCGGCCTGATGGACACCCACGTACACCTGGAAAGCTCACATCTGCCGCCGGAGCGCTATGCCGAAATTGTGCTGGCGCAGGGAACCACCGCCGTCTTCTGGGATCCCCATGAGCTGGCCAACGTGCTGGGCGTGGCAGGCGTGCGCTATGCCGTAGAGGCGAGCCGTCATCTGCCGTTGCGGGTGATGGTTGCCGCGCCGTCCAGCGTCCCGTCGACGCCGGGTCTGGAAATGTCGGGTGCCGAATTCGCCGGCGCGGAAATGAACACCATGCTCGGCTGGCCGGAAGTGCGCGGCGTGGCGGAAGTGATGGATATGCACGGCGTGCTGCACGGCAGTTGCCGCATGCAGGAGATTGTGCAGGCGGGGCTGGACAGCGGCAAACTGATCGAAGGCCACGCTCGCGGGCTGAGCGGCGCCGATTTGCAAGCCTATCTGGCCGCAGGCGTCACCTCAGACCATGAACTGACCTCCGCTGACGATGCGCTGGAAAAGCTGCGCGCCGGGCTGACGCTCGAAATTCGGGGTTCCCACCCTTACCTGCTGCCGGATATCGTCAAAGCATTGCAAACGCTGCCGCATCTCTCTTCGCAGATTACGGTCTGCACCGACGACGTGCCGCCGGATATGCTGCTGGAAAAAGGCGGCATCATCGCCCTGCTCAATTTACTGATTGAACACGGACTGAGGGCCACCGACGTTCTGCGCTTCGCCACGCTGAACGCCGCCATTCGTCTGCAGCGAAACGATCTGGGGCTGATTGCCGCCGGTCGCCGCGCGGATCTGGTGGTCTTTGATTCGCTGGATAAACTCTCCGCCCGCGCGGTCTACGTCGCCGGGAAACAAATCGCCCGCGACGGCAAGCTGCTGGCAGCGATTCCCCCGGCCCCTGGCGTGACGCCGCCGCGCAATACGCTGCACCTGGATCCACTCAGCGCCGATGACTTCGCGTTGCGAGTTGGCCGCATTCAACACGGCGTCGCGCGGCTTCGCCACATCCGCGGCGCGCGCTTTACCCAATGGGGCGAAGTGGACGTCGAGATCCGTGACGGCCAGGTGCAGATTCCCGACGGATTTAGCCTGATTTGGGTTAAGCATCGTCATGGCCGACATGCCGCCACGCCGCAGATTGCCCTGCTGGAAGGCTGGGGCGAACTGCGCGGCGCTATCGCCACCAGCTACTCGCACGACTCGCACAACCTGGTGGTGCTGGGCCGTCACCCCGAAGATATGGCCCTGGCGGCCAATCAGCTGATCGCCTCGGGCGGCGGCATGGCGCTGGCGCAAAACGGCGGCATTCTGGCCCACGTGGCGATGCCGATTGCCGGGATGCTTTCTGACAAACCCGCCGACGAGCTGGCCGCGGAATTCCGCAATCTGCGCGATCTCAGCGCGAAGGTTGCCGACTGGGAGCCGCCGTATCGGGTCTTTAAGGCGATTGAAGGCACCTGTCTTGCTTGTAACGCCGGGCCACATTTAACCGATTTAGGGCTGACCGACGGCACCACGCGACAGATTGTCGACCCGGTCATTTCATCACAACACACAGCACAACAATAATCATGGGAGCGCCACATCATGGCCGATAATACCCTTAACTCCACCACCTCCGGGAGCTGGTTGGAACGGCGCTTTGCGCTTTACTCGCGCGGCAGTTCGCTGCGTACCGAATGTCTGGCGGGCATCACCGGCTTTCTGGCCGCCGCCTATCTTTTAGTGGTCATTCCAGGCCTGCTGGCGGTAGGCGGAATGGATAAAGGGGCGGCCACCACCGGTACCATTCTGGTGTTCGTCGGCGGGACGCTGCTGATGGCGTTTTATGCCAACCTGCCGTTTATCGTCGGCCCCGGTATTGGCGGGTCGGTGCTGGTAGGCGTGACGCTCGCGGGCAGTGAAAACATCGGCTGGCCGATTGGTTTAGGTATTGCCTGCTGGTCAGGGATCCTCTTTTTCCTGCTGACCAAATTCGGCCTGCGCGAAGTCGTCACCCGTTCGGTACCGCAGTCGATAAAGCTCGGATTAACCGCCTCTATTGGCCTGTTTGTCGCGGTGCTGGGGTTCCGCAACGCGGGGTTAGTGCTGGCGAACGCCAAAACGAACGCGTTAATGTTGGGCGATTTCCTGGCTCCTGGCGCGCTGGTCGCGCTGTGCGGGCTATTTCTGGCCATCGCTCTGCAGGCGCGACGCATTCCAGGCGCCATTCTGTGGGCCATTTTATTTGCCACGCTGGTCGGTATTCCGGCGGGCGTCACCCGTCTGCCAAACCACTTTATCGATGTGCCGCATTCACTGACGCCCGTGCTAGGCCAGATTGATATGCTGGGAGCGCTCAATATCGCCTTCCTGCCGTTCCTGTTTGTCTTCTTCGCTTCAGAATTCTTCTCCACCATGGGCACTACCCTGGCGGTCGGCGGGGAAGCCGGGCTGCTGGATGAAGAAGGCAATATGCCGCATATCAATCGTCCGTTTATGGTCGACTCGATTGCCGCCGCGGTAGGGCCATGGCTGGGGATCCCGGCGGCCACCGCGCTGATTGAATCTTCAGCTGCGGCAGAAGCCGGAGGCAAAACCGGCCTGACGGCGCTGGCCGCGGCGGTGATGTTCCTGCTGATGCTGCTGTTCACTCCGGTGGCGCTGATGATCCCGAAAGAAGCCACCGCGCCAGCATTGATTCTGATTGGCCTGAATATGTTCAGCGGCCTGCGCAAGGTCGATCTGGCCAACTTTACCGACGGTCTGCCGGTGCTGATGATGGTGATGATCACGCTGATTGCCAACAGCTTCGGTACCGGGATTGCCGGTGGCCTGCTGTTTTACATCGTGATCAAGACAATCGCCGGTAAATGGCGCGAGATTCCTGTCGGGCTGTGGGTGCTGGCAGTGCCGCTGGTGTATTACTTTGCGACGCTGGTGCGACACTAATCTTTCAGGCCCCATCAGATGAGCGTGGCAAACACGCTCGTCTGGTGGGTAGCAGAATTATCACGCTGAATTGATTGTAATTTTTTTCAAATCTTGATGACGCCCACCATCAGTAGATAATATATTTTCAGTTTACAAAGAGGCTGAAAATATTATGCCAGAACAATCAGACATTAAACTAAGACCCCTTGAACGCGAAGATTTGCGCTTTGTACACCAGCTCGATAATAACGCGAGCGTGATGCGCTATTGGTTCGAAGAACCTTATGAAGCCTTTGTTGAACTGAGCGATCTTTACGATAAACACATCCACGATCAGAGCGAACGCCGTTTTGTCATTTCGTATAATGGCAATAATGCTGGTCTGGTGGAGCTGGTTGAAATAAACCATATTCATCGGCGAGCTGAATTCCAGATTATCATCTCACCGGAATATCAGGGCAAAGGCCTGGCGACACGCGCCGCTAAGCTGGCGATGGATTACGGTTTTACCGTCCTGAATCTCTATAAGCTCTATCTCATCGTGGATAAAGAGAACGCGAAAGCCATCCATATTTATCGTAAGCTTGGTTTTATCCAGGAAGGCGAGTTAATACATGAGTTTTTCGTTAACGGCGAATACCGCAACACGATACGTATGTGTATTTTCCAGCATCAATATTTAGAGAATAATAAATCGACGGGTGGCTTGCTGAAACCGACGGCGCAATGATGACGAACATCGTCTGATATGGGCTACCCGCACCGCCGCGGAAAGCGGCTGGCGGTGCGGGTTCATCTGACGATGATTAACGTAATGACGACGCCGCCATCCTGACCCAGGTATGCCGCTTACCGCGCACCGCCATCGACAGCGTATACACGGCCTGCGGATCAGCCATCCCTGCCACGCCGGCATCACCAAAGTTGTAAACATCGGCACCGCAGCGTTTGCTGGCGAGGGCAATCTCACGCACCGTGGCTTCATCCGCCCCTTCCTGACTGCTGCTAACGGTGGTGATGGCCATGCCGCCCGCCGCGCGAATAGCCGAAAGTACTTGCTCAATGCGGGCTTCCGATGCGCCGCGGCAGCTGGAAGGAGCAGGAACTATCACCCCATCCGCACCTGCTGCAACATAATCCGCGTACTCGTCCGCCTCTGCCACTCCTGTGCCGTAGAACTTCGCCACCAGAATGAGTCTATCCGTTAGCGCGCGCAATTGGCTTACCGCTTCCCTTACCCGCGCAGCATCCACGCCCGGTTTGTCGTAAGCCGTCAGGCAATAAAAATCGGCCTCGGTAACCAGTCCAAGATGAAGAGGATCCCAGCCGCGAGGGTTATCCGGCGTATTTTCCGCCAGCACTTCCAGACTCACGCCCACCAGACGTCCCGTTAGCTGTTTGAAATGACGCAGCCCATCGCAGCCCTGAATACGCTGACTCTGGCAATCCATTCCTTTCACCAGCAGCATATCGGCGCCAAACGCGCACAGCAGCTCACCGTTAGTCACCTCGCCATACAGCGGCGACGCACCTGCGGCGACTTCCGCCATAATCACTCGCCCCTCGGATGCCATAATGGCCTGCTTTAACGCCGCCGCCGTCACCGGCTCGGCGAAGTCGCTGGCGCGACAGTTGAGTATTCTTTGCATAGTCGTCCCTTAGTCTAAAACCAGAAGTGATGGCGATGGCTGGCGGAATGCCCCCTCCAGTATTTCCAGGTTAGTTAATGCCTCTTCTTCACTGACGTAATTCGCCGCGCCAGCGGTCAACGTGGCAAAAATGGCATCGTAAACGCGCCCGTAATCCCCCTTTACCGACGCAATATGTTCAATATGACTGACTCCCTGTTGATCAACGTACTCCAGCAATGCCAGCTCCTCACCTTCCGCGAAGTGCTTGTCATTTGGCATCACGCCGTTTTTCAGGCAAGTTTCCTGTTGGTCAATCTGATAACGAACAAACGAACCGCGCGTACCGTGGACCAGGAATTTCGGATAAGGCGTCTTCACCAGATGGCTGGTTTTGATGATGGCTTTCATATCACCGTAAAATAGCTGCGCCTCGAAGGTATCATCCGGGTTAGCTGGCTGGCGAAGATGCCGCAGGTGATAAAAGACCTGCTGGGGGCGGCCAAACAGCGACAGCATCTGGTCAAGCGTGTGCACGCCCAGGCCATAAAATGCGCCGTCGAAGTTACCGCCGGGCTGATGCTCGGCGTCTGGGCGGAAGTAGTCAAAGTGGCTCTCCACCTCCACAATCTCGCCCAGCTTGCCGCTTTCGATGGCCTGCTTCATGGTTAAGAAACAGCTATCAAAACGACGGTTCTGGAACGGCGTCACCAGAAGCCCTTTTTCTCGAGCCAGCGCAAACAGCGTCCTGGCTTCTTCCGGCGTGGTGGTGAACGGTTTTTCCACCAGCACGTTTTTGCCGTGTTCAAGGCAAAGTTTTGCGTAATGGAAATGGCTATCCGGATGGGTACAGACGGTCACCAGGGTAATATCCGCATCATTCAGGATATCCTCAACCTGCGAAGTAAAAGCGATATCCCGGTAGGCCGCTTCCTGTTCCCGCTCAGGATTTCGCCGCTGATCATAAATACGCTTAACGTTAAATTTATCTTTACGGGCCAGAACATAAGGTAAATGGTAGCGCGTCGCGCTTTTACCAAAACCAATAAACGCACTGTGAATCATCGTATAACCTCCTGTTAAATTCCGTTGATGCCCGCCAGTTGGTTTGCCGCCTCTTCAATGGCAGATTTACCGTCCAGCTTGCTAAAATATTGTTTATTAATCGGGAGTACCGGGCAGGCCGCATGTATATTTTCAATAATACTATCCTGCATATAGACAACCTGCGGTCCTAATAAAATCAGGTCAGCCTTGTGATATTCCTCTTCGATACGCCCAATATTGACAGCGTAGATCGTTAACTCGTAACCCCGTTCCTTCGCGTATTGCCCCATCTTTTTGGCCATGATCGATGTCGACATACCTTCATTACAGGTCAGGATGATGGTTTTATTATTCAGCACCTCGAGGCCATTTAATTCAGGCGCATCTTCGATGGTGGTTGCGGTATTATCTGCAGACAGCGTATTGACCAGCGCTTCAACTTTGTTTTTCAGCATCGTGCGTTCATAGGCCATTAAGAACGGCAAATAGATCATTACCCCTAATGCTAAGAGCAGGAGCTGTAGCAGCACATTGCGGAAATCACCTCCCGACCCTAACCAACCTGAAAGCAGCGGCGGAACCGACCACGGCACGTAGGCGACAATACGTGAGACCATGCCAAACTCGGTGGCAAAATAGGCAATAATAAAGTTAATCTGCGGATAAATAATAAATGGGATCATAATTAACGGGTTGTAAAGCACCGGGAAACCAAAAATAACCGGCTCGTTAATATTGAATAATCCCGGCGCCAGCACGGTTCTGCCGAGCTTTTGATGACTGGAGATTTTGCTGCGCAGAAAGACCGCAATCAGCAGCGCCAGCGTACTTCCGGTCCCCCCCATATGGCCGTAAAGGTCGCGGAACGGCAGCACGATAATATGCGGTGGCACTTCGCCTCTGGCAAAGGCGGCCATGTTTTCCTGCATCGCCACCAACAGAGGCGGCTCCAGAATCGGGTTAATAATGCCTGACGGATGAATACCCAGCGAAAACAAGAAATTGGTTAAGGTGGTCAGCACCAGAAAGCCTGGCAGGTTAGTGGTTAAATGCACGAGCGGCGCCTGAATGATGGCCTGGATTATCTCATGCACCTCTTTCCCCGTACTCACCTTCACCACCGACGCCACCAGCGCAAAGGCCAGCACCACCAGCATAATCGAGAACATTGACTGGAAAGACTGTGTCACCATCGGCGGAACTTCATCACCCATGCGAATTTGTAGCCAGCGGGTTTTCGCTATCCACAAAAACAGATCGGTGGCAATCACGGCGGTAATAATTGCCATAAACACGCCGCCGGCGTTGGTGAGCCCCTGAGAAATGACGCCGCTGACCTGCACCGCTTCGGCAGCATTCACAGGAACAACGGATAATGTTCCTGGCATCAAGACCAGAAATGCCGCTAATGAGACCATCGCCGGGATCATCGGCGCGGCAAACTTACGCTTGCTGGCAATACTCCAGGCAATTAATACCACCAGCATCAGCGACAAAATATTCATGGTGCCGTTCAGTATGCGATCGCCGACGCTCCTCAGCGCCGCCATCGTCTCGGCGGAAACCCACTGTCCGATAAACCCTTTCGCGTCCAGAAAAACAAAGTTCACCATAATAAAAAGCCCGGCTAACACCAAAAAGGGCACGGTGATAATGAAACTATCGCGTAGGCTTCGGAGATGAACCTCCGACGCCATTTTCTGCGATATATCAGTAATTTTCGTCAATATCGTGGTCTGACTCATGACTTTTCCCTTGCAATGAAAACAACCCCCTGCGCGGAGTTAGCACACCCGTTGACAAGACTGCTCGCTTCGCCGAGATCGGAATCCCCTCCTACGCACCGCCGTTGCAGAATGAAACTCGCCCACAACTAAGTCAATCCCTTTATTTTAAAAGTAGTCTACTTTTAAAATAAATGAGATCTGGATAAAATTTTAAGGTATGCGATATACTCCCTGACGGGCTAAAACCAGGAGGTGGACATTGCGTAGGTATATTGAAATCGCGAATATAATCAGGGAAAGGATCGTCAATAATGTCTATGCGACCGGGGAGAAGATCCCTTACGGTCATCAGCTTTGTGAAGAGTTTAGCTGTAGCAAGATAACGCTAAATAACGCGCTGGAGATTCTGGTCAACGAGGGGTTTATTACCCGTCAGCGTGGTCTTGGCACCGTGGTCAAAACGGCTACCCCGCGCTATACCCACGCCGAGAGCAACCTGGTTTCGCCGATCCTGGGCGTGAGCACCATTAATCAGACGCAGGGGCATAATGTCAGAAGTCATCTGCTGCTGTTTGAAATTGCCAACCCTTCAGCTGAGGTGGCTGAAATGTTGGCGATCCAGGACGATCGCTTCTGCTGGCATTTTCGCCGCGTTCGCTACGTCGATGATCTTCCGCTCTCCATTGAAGACACGTGGCTTCCCGTACATATTCTGCCGGAGTTCACGCGTGAAAATGCGTTGGGGTCGATTTATCAGTATGTGGAAACCACATTACGTAAAATCCCCGCCAGCAGCCATACCCAGTTCTCTTCACTGCCGAGCGATGATGAAGCGCAAGAGTGGCTTGAGCTACAGCCAAACGAGCCGGTGAGCGTCACCCGCTCGGTCACCTATCTTAGCGACGGGCAGCCGTTCGAGTTCTGTACCAGCCGCTATCATTATCAGCGCTTTAACTATAATTCGGTCGTCCAACGCAACGGCGGCTAAGGCTGCTTCGCCGCACATTCCGCCTTCACCGCCTCATACAGTAACCGCACCGCGGCAGAGAGTTGTTTGCGGTGCGGGCAGATCATATTCAGCGGCACTCTGTCGCCCAGGTAGTTCGGCAGCAGCACCTTGAGCCGCCCTTCTCGCAGATCGTCGCTGACATCCAGCCCCGATTTAAACGCAATCCCCTCACCGGCTACTGCCAGACGACGGATCACCTCAGCGTCATCGCTGGTGATATTGCCAGAAACCTGCACGCTGTGTTCTACGCCGTCGAGGCTGAGCGGCCAGCGGTCAAAGGGACGTCCGCGCAGCACGTAGGTTAGTGCATTACAGCGTTCAAGGTCGGCGAGCGTCTGCGGTTCGCCGTGGCGGACAATCCAGTCTGGCGACGCCACCAGCACCCGGCGATTCTCCGGCGCGACGGGCAGCGAGACGAACGATGCATCGTCGTTTTCACCGTAGCGGAATGCCACGTCCACCGGATCTTTAAAGACATCGGTGCGATGATCGGAAAACAAAATACGCAGCCGCAGCGCCGGGTATCGTGTGCGGAACTCACGGAAAACATTCAGCAGAAGATTACGCCCGAGATCGGACGGTACGGCAATTTGCAGCGTGCCGCTGACTTCATCATTGGGCGTGTTAATTTGCTGTAGCCCGTTTTGCAGCGCATCCAGCATTTGCAGAGCGTACGGTAGCCAGGTTTCTCCTTCCACCGTCAGCCGTAAGCTACGCGTTGAGCGGGCAAACAGGCGAATATTGAGCGCCGTCTCCAGACGCTTGATTGCCGAGCTAACCTGCGCGGGCGGGATGCCAGCCTCTCGCGCTGCCTCGCTAAAACTGCCAAGCGCCGCCGCGCGGACGAACAGTGATAAATCTTCCAGCCTGAACATGTTGGCTCCTCACAGAATAATCCTCAAAACGCGCATCATCGCTGTTTGCTTACACTTTTTAAGAAAGCAGCGCTTGCCATTCAGCCCGCGCATCAGGAATCATACGGAGCTGCAATTTTATATCCAGGATAATGTGGGGATAGTATGCGTAAAACTAAAATGATGCTTCTGGGCGTACTGTTGGCAACGGCAAGTGCGGCATGGGCGGCTCCGGCCACCGGCATCAAGCAGTATGAGTTGAAAGAGTTCACCGCCGATTTCACGCGATTCAAAATTGGCGATAACGCTCCCGCGATGTACCTGACGCCGGAGTACAACATCAAGCAGTGGCAGCAGCGTAATCTGCCCGCGCCGGATGCCGGCACCCACTGGACGTACATGGGCGGGAACTATGTACAGATCGGTGATACCGACGGCAAAATCAGCAAAATTTACGACGGTGAAATTTTCTATCACCGTTAATCACCCGCCAGCGGCGATCGCTTCACCGCTGGCCCGTTTTATTGGCTAGAAATAATGTACGCCGTTCTGATTCAAATATTGATTAACCGCTACCTCACCCGCCAGACGCTCATATAATAACAGGATGCTTAATAGTAAATCGCCGCCGCTGCGTAACAGATCATCCGGGGCAATATGATTATTCTCTTCAGCCAGTTCGCTCAGATGTTCAATTATCTCCCGATATTCACCATAAATATTGACCGGCAACGTTTTCTCAACCATCTGTTCGCGGCAGTAGCGCATCGCATCGGCGGACTTCTCGCTCAGCGAGCGGCTCTGCATCAGCAATACCAGCAGCTCACGCAACTTCATCATCAACGTTTCATTATTCATTTTTCTCTCCATTGCCGCATTAATAATAATTACCACAAATAACAGGAGATGATTAACGCTCAAATTTTGCAAAGAATGATGAAATTGAACATCTCATACCCTGAGAGAGAAAACAATGTTATTAAATTGCATGATTGATTAACATCAAAACAACCAAATAATTACTTTTTCCGGATGCAATATTATTATAAAAATAAATACATAATGGGAATAAGATAATAAATAAGGATATATTCAGAAAAATAAATCTTAGCTCGTGCGGTACAAGGTGCACCGCACGAGAATAGGAGGAATTACACCGCGCGGAATGCAATCTCGCTTGGGATAACCTCACCCTGCCAGTAGAGTTGCGCGGCGACACGGCCCGCAAGCTGGCGATAAATCTCGGTGAACTCGCTGTCCGGGCGCGCGACCACGGTCGGAGTGCCTTTATCAAGATCTTCACGCAGATTAATGTGCAGCGGCATCTGGCCCAGCAGCTGGGTATGGTATTTCTCCGCCAGCTTCTCCGCGCCGCCGGTACCGAAGATAGGCTCGTGGTGACCACAGTTGCTGCAAATGTGCATGCTCATGTTTTCCACAATGCCCAACACAGGCACTTCGACCTTCTCGAACATCACGATGCCTTTTTTGGCGTCGATCAGCGCGATATCCTGCGGCGTAGTGACCACGACGGCCCCGGTCACAGGAATGTTCTGCGCCAGCGTCAGCTGAATGTCACCGGTGCCTGGCGGCATGTCCAGCACGAGGTAGTCGAGATCCGGCCACAGGGTCTCCTGCAGCATCTGCATCAGCGCTTTACTGGCCATCGGGCCGCGCCAGACCATCGCGTTGTCGTCAGTCACCAGATAACCAATGGAGTTGGTGGCCAGACCGTGCGCCATAATCGGCGCCATGTGGGTGCCGTCCGGAGACGTCGGACGCTGGTTTTCCGCGCCCAGCATGTTCGGGATCGATGGGCCGTAGATGTCGGCATCCAGAATGCCTACTTTCGCCCCTTCAGCAGCCAGCGCCAGCGCCAGGTTAACGGCGGTGGATGATTTACCGACCCCACCTTTGCCGGAACTGACGGCAATAATGTTTTTCACGCCGTTGATGCCCGGCTGGTTTTTCACACGCTTCAGCGTGGCGATGCTGTGCGACAGCTTCCAGTCGATGGCTTTCGCCCCGGTCACCCGCAGCAGTTCAGCGCTGGTTTGCTCTTTTAATTCTTCAAAGGCGCTGTGCCAGACAAACGGCATCTGCAGTTCGATGTGAACGGTGTCGTCCAGCCAGGCGACATGGTGCAGCGCTTTCAGCGTCGTTAAGTTGTGCTTCAGCGTGGGGTGCTGGAAGTTTGCCAGCGTGCCGGCCACCATCGCACGTAGACGTTCAGGTGATTTGGCCTGGGATTCTGAGTTCATCCCGACTCCTTTGTTCTTGTGAATGAATGCGTCTCTTGTAGTTTACCTGAAAGGGACACGATCCCCCACTACAAGCGCATTTCGCGATAAAAAGCGGACTACTCATAGTTCACAAAAATCAGCGCCGTCGCCTGCAGCGCGCCGGGCTTAACCTTCTGGCGGTCGTAAACGTAGTAGCTAGCCGTCAGCGGAATCATCAACGTTGTCGCATTAAGCGCCTGGCCTGCGCTGGCGCGCCAGAGATTATCGGCACTGTCCTTCGCGCCCTTCACAGTTGACAGCGCCACCGTCTTGCCGCCGCTCTCCAGCACAAACCCCACGCCGTTGGACTCGCTGCCCCGTAAGACCGTACGACTGCCGTTCAGCAGGTCAGCGCTGTAGAGGTAAACCGACATACCGCGCGTGGTTTGCAGGCTGGGCCCCTGCAGGTCGCGACACTGCAGCCTTATCGCGCTGGTTCGGCTTTTCCCGCTAACGACGCCGCTCGTCGGCAGCTCTGACAGCGCAACATCCGGCAACGTTAAGGCCAGGTCATCAGGAAGGCAGGTACTCTTTTTCGGGCGATAAATAATGGTCAGGTTCTCAACATAAGAGTCGCCCTTCAGGCTGTTGGTTATATAGTTCACACAGCCAGTCCAGCTTAGGGTTTTACAGACGCCGAGGATAAAATTGATCAAACTGTTCGAATTACCACCGGTATTGGCGATGAGCACGCCGGGAACATATACCGAGTCTGCACCACTGGTCGTCGCCTCATAAGCAGCGTGGCTAAGCTTTACCGTGTAGGACAGCGTTTTCTCGGTGGCGCTGGTCGTGCCAATCGTTTCAGAGGTTTTATCCGTCTGGACCGTCAGCTTGAGTTTCTGCCCGTTGCTAAACGGGCCGATCACGCTGTCTTTCACCACGGGAATATAGCTAATGGTGTCGTTTGCCGAATCGCACTTAATCCCGGAAAAGGTCACGCTGACGATGGTTGTGTACTGCTGCGTCAGCGCAAACTGTTCATCAACGGTGACCTCCGAGTCATGAGAAAATGAGACGGCCGACGATTTACACACCGCCCAACCGCTACTGGTATAGCCGCACAATACTAACGCGGCGATGATGGCTCCCTTCATGACGCCTCCTTTCTCAATGACAAATATAGGTTTTCAGTTCATCAACTTGCGTATCGAAGGTGACCACGCAGCGACTCTCTTGGGGGCCATCAAGCCTTACCGAAACGCTGCGCGGCAGGACGTCAGTACGGATAAACAACCGGCTGCCCTGCCCGACGAGCCCCACGTTATGGCCGCGGCTGTCCTCAACGTCATTGCCAAAGGTGAGCGGCGTGCCGTCTGGCCGCTGCGCTTTTATAAACCAGGGTTTGCGCGTATCGGTATCGAAGTGCGCCAGCACCACCGCGCCCCGCACCGGGGCCACGCTTTTTCGATTGCCAATAAGCTCGGTCTGGGTGGCGCTGCCGGAGACGTCCAGCGTGAGATGGTTTTCGCGGTATGGCGACAAATTGTCATAAACCACCGTACCGTTACCATTAGTGGTGCGGTATTTCTGTCCGTTGACAAACGCCCCTTCCAGCCCAGGCGCATCAAGAATCGCGACGGTTTCCGCCAGTCGATTAGCCAGGCTCACCCCACCCGACCACAGCACCATTCCCCCAGAAATGTTGCCGCTCATTTGCCGATACTGTGAAGATTGGCTATAGCTGCCGCCGAGCGTCGCGACTGGCGTATTCCAGCTCACATTGGTCCCGGCCGTGGTCTCCTGATGTTGCTGCTGATGGCTCAGGTTAACGCCGTAGGTAAACTGATCTCGTTCACCGAGCGTGCCGGAAAGTCCGGTATTGTTCGCCGTAAAGCCCTCGTTATCAAAGGTAGTTGAGTTGGAAAGCGCCATCTGGCGGCGCGCACCAGTCATGCCGTCGCCCCACATAAACGGGATGGAAATGAAGATGTTAAAGCGCTTGTCATCACGACGATCGTCGGTGTAGGTCTGGCTGGCGGAGAGCGTCCAGGAGACGCGCCGCCAGCTGTTTGAATAGCTAAGCTGATAATCTTCGCTATGGCCGCCGCGCTGCCAGTAGTCACGCCACAGTAAACTTAAGGAAAAGGCTCCCCATCCCGCGGCCAGCGGCTGGCTGATATTGGCGGAGAAACTGTTTTTACGCCCGAAGTCGTTCTGGTAATAGTCGCCAATATCGTAGACATCGTGCTGTTCATGCGTATAGCTGTCTTTGTTGTTCGCCCACACATGATCGTTAAAGGTACGGTAATCTCGCGACGAGTAGCGATAGGCCGCAAGGCCAAAATGGGTGGCAGTTCGGTTAAGATATTTGTTGTACGCGAGCTGATAACTTTGACCATCGAACGTACCGTTGTCCTGACGACTGTGCGAACGTACGGCATCCAGCGAAAACGCGCCCCAGCGGGTATTCCAGCCGGAGCCTATCGTGAAGGCGTTATAGTTACTCGCCAGCATCGCGCCGCTGTACAGCGTCGCCAGGCTATTCAGACCATACTGGTAACTGACCTGGGTGAAATCGCTCTGTCGGCTGGCCCCTTCAATCTGACTGCGTCCCACCACGGCGTCATATTTTGCCACGCCGGGCTGGAGCATATTTGGCACTGAGCCATAGGGCACCAGATATTGCGTCAGCGTGCCATCGGCTTCTTTCACCGTCACGTCAAGATCGGCCCCGCCGCCTGCCAACTGGAGATCGGCAATCGCAAACGGACCGGGCGGAACTTCCTTCTGATACACCACGAAGCCGTTCTGCTCTATCGTCACCAGCGCGTTGCTCTGGGCAATCCCCTTCACCAGCGGCGTAAAATTCTGCTTTGAGTTTGGCAGCATTTGCAGATCCCGATACAGACGAACGCCGCGAAAACGGACTGCGTCAAAGAGATCCGCAGAGGTATACATCTCCCCAGCGCGCAATACGCCCATGATCGATGAAAGGCTTCGTTCGAGATACAGAGTATTGCTTTTCCACACGCCAGCATCGCTATTGACCTGGTTAAAACTGGCATCAGAGTGCAGCTGCCAGTCCAGCAAATTAAGTCCGCTGTTAAACCGCGCGTAGGTATTTTTGCTGCTCCCTGCGGAATGATAATCGCTGTGGTATTGACTGACATAATAAGAAGTGTAAAACGCATTTATTCCGCGCTGCCAGTTTTCGGGCGCAATATATCCTTGCTCAACTTCATCAACAAAGGCTTGCGGCACCGAGAGATCCAGACGAAAAACGCTAATATCAAACGTGTAGCTTCCGCCCTGCACTGCCTGTTCTAATGAAATGCAGGATGATTCTGGTAATGCTTTCAGGTTAATCCCCATCAATTGGATCTGAGCACGTGTCAGGCAGGTGTTATCGGTAATATTCACCGTATATTTCCCGCGCCATTGCTGATTAACATAAACATCCAGTTCATATTCGCCGGCAATCGGCTGTTCGCCGGATAATTGAAAACGGTCAGTTTTAACGCCCTGCATCCCACCAATCATAAAATGGGTATCGAAGGTTTCCTCTTCAGCCTGAACACAGCCAGCGAATAATGATAATAATACTGTCGAAGCTAAAGGGGCCATCCTTAACATAATCGGCTCCTGTTATTTTACGTTAATCCTGTCGCTGATATAGTTGCCGTGATCGTCAATAATCGTCAGAGAATATTGAGGTGCATTATTAATTTTCAGCGTTATCGTCTGATAGGCTCGTGGCGGTAACATGACTGTCTCGCCATTCACTTTAACATCATTCACTTTTATATCGGTAAGGGTAATCCAATTAGCGTTATCATTTTTAATAACCATCTCCCGTCCGGTATAACTTAACGAGATCTGGCGAAAACTCGCGCGACTCACCGGGGCGATTCCCGTGGGTCGCCAGAAAAGTTTGATGCGATTTTGCAGCGCAAACTTAATCACATTTTTACTGCTGTTTTGCGCATCGTTAGGTGGAATACTCAGTACGTTTAAAAAGAACAGGCTCTCTCTATCCTGGGCTAACGTATTGGGCATTTTTTTGATTTTTATCTGCTGGCCGGAGTTTCCCGCCACCTTGACGACCGGCGGCGTCAGCAGAAACGGAACGTCAATGTTTTCCGGCGACCGCGACGTATCGCCATCATCAATCCACGATTGCACCAGCGAGGAACGCTCGCCTTGATTCATCACCTGGACCACAATATCCCGTTTTTCTGCTGGGTAAATCACCCGGGTCCCATACAGCACCACGCCAGCCTGAGCAGATAAACTGATTACCGCCAGGGTTAAGGCTATTATTTTTTGCATATTCATCCAGGAATAAACGGCGGCGTTCGCCGCCGTTTATTTACAATATAATTAATCAGAGAAAACCTGCATGGTAATACTAGAATCAACCTCTCCGCTGGTTACCGTGCCGCTGGTACGGGCATAATATGCGGAGAAATCCAGTGTATAAATACCGTCAGCCTGTTTCACCAGCGTGATTGATTTTTGCGGGCTAATGGCATCCGTTGAATTATTCATGTGTACTTTAAAACCGACGCCATTTTCACCCGCGGTGTTGCGGGTAATGTCACTACCATTTCCGTTAAAACCATCTACAGCAAATGAAATACGCGGCGTAACATTCGGATCGCATTTAAACTTAATATTACCCACTGCGCTACTGGAATATGCTTTCAGTTCCTGGCCGGCATTCAGCGTATTGAATGCATCAACGCTGACGTCTGGCATTGTAATTGTAGCCTGGCTTTTGCCATCCTCAATCTGGCAAGTCGTGCCCAACACTTTACCGTTAATATGTAATACCGCTTCATCGTCCGCGGCCATAGCGCTTGCGCTCATCATAACTGCAGCTAATACCGAAGCAGACAGAATTGAATATTTCATAATGATATCCTTATTAGTATTTATTTGATTGTTGTTAAGGGTTGTTTCCCTTGAAGTAAAATTCTCACATGCGAAAAGTGTCTGCAATGTAATACTTTTGTTTAATTGATTAAAGACAAATTACACAAAGCAGTATAATTACAACAAATATCTAATGATGATTATTATTTCTTAATAAATTAATTAAGCGCAAAAAACACCCATCCAGATCATTAAAACAAATAAAAAATAAAACAACATTCATAAAAATGATCTTTATATTTATGCCCACCGCGACGTGGTAAAAAAATGGCTACCAGGTCGCTGTTGCTTCTTACACAGTCCGGAAAATCGTCGTTTTTCTGCGCGAATATCCCGCCAGCTTGATTTAGCACGTGATGAGGCACGCTTTGGGCTTACCAAAGGAAAGCCTTTCAGGTAACATCAAAAGCCCTTTTCACTACATAAGAAGTAACGTTCACTATGACTCAAGTCGCGAAGAAAATTCTGGTAACGTGCGCCCTGCCGTACGCCAACGGTTCCATCCACCTCGGCCATATGCTGGAGCACATCCAGGCTGATGTCTGGGTCCGTTACCAGCGAATGCGCGGCCACGAGGTTAACTTCATCTGCGCCGACGATGCCCACGGTACACCGATCATGCTGAAAGCTCAGCAGCTTGGTATCACCCCGGAGCAGATGATTGGCGAAATGAGTCAGGAGCATCAGACTGATTTTGCAGGCTTTAACATCAGCTATGACAACTATCACTCGACGCACAGCGACGAGAACCGCGAGCTGTCCGAGCTGATTTACGGTCGCCTGAAAGAGAACGGTTTTATTAAAAACCGCACCATCTCTCAGCTGTACGATCCGGAAAAAGGCATGTTCCTGCCGGACCGTTTCGTTAAAGGCACCTGCCCGAAATGTAAATCACCGGACCAGTACGGCGATAACTGCGAAGTGTGCGGCGCGACCTATAGCCCAACCGAGCTTATCGAGCCGAAATCCGTGGTATCTGGCGCCACACCGGTGATGCGTGAGTCTGAGCACTTCTTCTTTGATCTGCCGTCCTTCAGCGAAATGCTGCAGGCGTGGACCCGCAGCGGCGCGCTGCAGGAGCAGGTCGCCAACAAAATGCAGGAATGGTTTGAATCCGGCCTGCAGCAGTGGGATATCTCCCGCGATGCGCCGTACTTCGGCTTTGAAATCCCGAACGCGCCGGGCAAATATTTCTACGTCTGGCTGGACGCGCCAATCGGCTACATGGGTTCCTTCAAGAACCTGTGCGATAAGCGCGGCGACACCACCAGCTTCGACGCGTACTGGAACAAAGACTCCGACGCCGAGCTGTATCACTTTATCGGTAAAGACATTGTCTACTTCCACAGCCTGTTCTGGCCAGCCATGCTGGAAGGCAGCAACTTCCGCAAACCGACCAACCTGTTCGTCCACGGCTACGTGACGGTGAACGGCGCGAAGATGTCCAAATCTCGCGGCACCTTCATTAAAGCCAGCACCTGGCTGAACCATTTCGATGCCGACAGCCTGCGCTACTACTACACGGCAAAGCTCTCATCCCGCATCGACGATATCGACCTGAACCTGGAAGACTTTATCCAGCGCGTCAACGCCGACATCGTCAACAAAGTGGTCAACCTGGCTTCCCGTAACGCTGGCTTTATTGCTAAGCGTTTCGACGGCGTGCTGTCTGCTGAACTGGCTGACCCAGAGCTGTATAAAACCTTCACCGACGCGGCAGCCAGTATCGGCGAAGCGTGGGACAGCCGTGAATTCGGTAAAGCGATTCGTGAAATCATGGCGCTGGCCGATGTGGCTAACCGCTATGTTGATGAACAGGCTCCGTGGGTGGTGGCGAAACAGGAAGGCCGCGACGCCGACCTGCAGGCTATCTGCACCATGGGTCTGAACATGTTCCGCGTGCTGATGACCTGGCTGAAGCCGGTTCTGCCAGAGCTGGCCGCGCGTACCGAAGCGTTCCTCAACACTGAACTGAGCTGGGATGCGATCAACGCGCCGCTGGTGGGTCATAAGATCAACACCTTCAAGGCGCTGTATAACCGTATTGAAATGAAACAGGTGGAAGCGCTGGTGGAAGCGTCAAAAGAAGAAGTGAAAGCTGCCGCAGCCCCGGTAACGGGCCCGCTGGCGGACGATCCGATTCAGGAAACCATCACCTTTGACGATTTCGCCAAAGTTGACCTGCGCGTGGCGCTGATTGAAAACGCCGAGTTCGTGGAAGGTTCCGACAAGCTGCTGCGTCTGACGCTGGATCTGGGCGGCGAGAAACGTAACGTCTTCTCCGGCATCCGCTCCGCATACCCGGACCCGCAGCCGCTGATCGGCCGCCTGACCATCATGGTGGCCAACCTGGCGCCGCGTAAGATGCGCTTCGGCATCTCGGAAGGGATGGTGATGGCCGCAGGTCCTGGCGGCAAAGATATCTTCCTGTTAAGCCCGGATGACGGGGCGAAACCAGGCCAGCAGGTGAAATAAACTGCATAAAAAAACGCTGCTTCGGCAGCGTTTTTTGTAGGGTTTGGCTCAATAGATTCCCGACGGTATGGCTTATTTCGCCGCGTGCTCGCGAATCGCCAGGCCGCGCAGGAAGTAGCGCAGGAACTGGTCGCCGCATTCGCGGAAGTTTTTGTGGTCCGGCGCGCGCATCATGGCGGTGATTTCCGGCATCGACACGCGGAACTGCTGCTGCGTCAGGATCGCCAGAATATCATCGGTTTTCAGCGCAAAGGCGATACGCAGCTTTTTGAGCACGATGTTGTTGTTAATACGGCGTTCTACCGCCAGCGCCGGGGCGGATTCATCGCGACCACGTTTTTCGTAGATCAGGCCGTTCAGGAAGCACGACAGCATAATGTCCGGGCAACGTACGAAGCCTTCCTCATCCTCTTTACGCAGCCACGGCACCAGCTGTTCAGCGGTGACGGCGGCTTCGCCCAGCGCGAAGATACGCACCAGATCGTTGTTGTTCATTTTCAGGATGTAGCGGACGCTGCGTAAAATATCGTTACTGACCATAGTGCCTTCGACGGTGGTGATGAAAAATTCGATGACCGATTCTACACGAATTACAGTCCCAGCGCCTCTTTCAGGCTCTTTAAATAGCGGCGGCTCACCGGCACGGTCTGACCGTTACGCAGCAGCAGTTCAGCCTGGCCGTTATCCTCGAGACGAATTTCTTTCAAATGCGCCATGTTCACCAGATGCTGGCGATGACAGCGAATCAGCGGCGTGCGGCTCTCCAGCGTGCGCAGCGTCAGTTCGGTAAAACCCTCTTTGCCCTCGCCGCTGGTCACGTATACGCCGCTCATCCGGCTGCTGACAAACGCGACATCGTCCATTTGCAGCAGATAAATACGACTGTGCCCGGTACAGGGGATAAACTTCAGCGCCTGCTGGCCCTCGCTGAGCACCGAGACGTCCTGTGCCGCGCGTTCTTGCCGCAGGCGGGCGAGCGTTTTTTCCAGGCGTTTTTCTTCAATAGGCTTGAGCAGATAATCAAACGCATGCTCTTCAAACGCTTTGACCGCATATTCGTCAAAAGCGGTCAGAAACACGATGTACGGGCGATGTTCCGGATCCAGCATGCCGACCATTTCCAGGCCGCTGATGCGCGGCATCTGAATGTCCAGAAACAGCACGTCCGGACGCAGACGGTGCACCGCACCGATAGCCTCCACCGCATTGGCACACTCGCCGACAATCTCCAGGTCCGCCTGGGTTTGCAGCAGCACGCGCAGGTTCTCCCGCGCCAGCGGTTCATCATCGACAATCAGCACTTTAATCATGCGCTCTCCTCCAGAGGTAACCGCAGGGTAACACGGGTGAAACGGTCCGCTTCGCAGGCAACCGAGATGCCGCAGTCTTCGCCAAAACGCATCTTGAGACGCTTATCCACCAGGCTCATGCCCAGCCCGCTGGACGGCGCGTTGGGCTGATACAGACCGGCGTTATCTTCAATTTCGAGCAGCAGGTGCTGCCCTTGCCGGCTGGCGCGTAGCGTAATTTCGCCAACGTCCAACAACTGCGAGGTGCCGTGTTTAATGGCGTTCTCCACGATAGGTTGCAGGGTAAATGCCGGAAGCTGCTGGTTTGACAGCGCATCGGGTATCTCCAGATGCACCTGCAGCCGCGACTGAAAACGCGCCTTCTCGATTTGCAGATAGGCGTTCACGTGTTCTATTTCATCGGCCAGGGTGACAATTTCCGACGGGCGCTTGAGGTTCTTACGGAAAAAGGTCGACAGATACTGCACCAGTTGGCTGGCCTGCTCGCTGTCGCGGCGAATCACTGCTTTCAGCGTGTTCAGCGCGTTAAACAGAAAATGGGGGTTCACCTGCGCGTGCAGCAGCTTGATTTCCGACTGCGTCAGCAGCGCTTTTTGCCGCTCGTACTGCCCGGCCAGAATCTGCGCCGACAGCAGCTGCGCGATGCCTTCGCCGAGGGTGCGGTTAATCGAGCTGAACAGCCGATTTTTGGCTTCGTACAGCTTAATGGTGCCGATGACCCGCTGATTTTCGCCACGCAGCGGGATCACCAGCGTTGAACCCAGTTTGCAGTTGGGGTGAATGGAGCAGCGGTACGGCACTTCGTTGCCATCGGCGTACACCACCTCGCCAGTTTCAATGGTTTTCTGCGTATAGCGCGAAGAGATCGGCTTGCCCGGCAGATGATGGTCTTCGCCGATGCCGGTAAAGGCGAGCAATTTTTCCCGGTCGGTTATCGCCACCGCGCCGATGTCCAGCTCCTGAATTAGCACCTGCGCCACCTTCATGCTGTTTTCTTCATTAAAGCCCTTGCGCAAAATCCCCTCTGTCGAGGCGGCAAGCTTCAGGGCGGTGGCCGAAAACGCCGAGGTATATTTCTCAAACATCGCCCGCTTATCCAGCAGGATGCGCATAAACAGCGCCGCGCCGACCGTGTTGGTCACCATCATCGGCGCGGCGATGCTTTGCACCAGATGCAGCGCGTCTTCAAACGGGCGCGCAATCAGCAGAATAATCAGCATCTGTACCAGCTCGGCGACAAAGGTAATCGCCCCCGCCGTCCACGGGCTGAAGACCTTATCCGGGCGACCACGGCGAATCAGGATGCTGTGCACCAGCCCGCCCAGCAGCCCTTCCACCATGGTGGAGATCATACAGCTGAGCGCGGTCATCCCGCCCATTGAGTAGCGGTGCAGCCCGCCGGTCAGGCCGACCAGCCCGCCGACTACCGGGCCCCCCAGCAGGCCGCCCATCACGGCGCCAATAGCGCGGGTGTTGGCGATAGAGTCTTCAATATGCAGACCAAAGTAGGTGCCGAGGATACAAAAAATGGAGAAGGTGACGTAGCACAACAGCTTGTGCGGCAGACGCACAGTGACCTGCATCAGGGGAATAAACAGCCGCGTCTTGCTCATCAACCAGGCGATGACCAGAAAAACGCACATCTGCTGAAGCAGCAGCAACACCAGATTAAACTCGTACATACCCCAACACCACAGCAGAAATAAAACTGCGTAACATACACTTAGTCGGCATAACTTTCTTTGAAACCTGGCAAAAAAAGTGCAAAAAATGCTACCGATCACATTTTATCCATTCCGTCCGGGAATGAAACGAATAAAAAACAACCGCAACAGGCCGCGACGGCAAACCCCGTCTAAAGTTAAATGGGGGATCGCATGCCCGGAGGATAAGATGGCGCTTTACACGATTGGCGAAGTGGCTCAGCTCTGTGATATCAACCCGGTAACGCTGCGGGCCTGGCAGCGGCGCTACGCGCTGTTAAAACCGCAGCGCAGCGACGGTGGGCACCGCCTGTTTAACGATGCCGATATTGACCGCATCCGCGAAATCCAGCGTTGGATAGAAAACGGTGTCCAGGTCAGTAAAGTCAAAAACCTGCTGAGTGAGCCGGATGACGGCTGGCAGGAACAGCAGGAGACTGCGCTGCACGACCTGCGCAACGGCAACCTCACCCATCTGCGACAATGGGTGAAAGAGCTGCGTCGCAGTCATAGCGCCCGAACCCTGGTGGATAATCTCTTCATCCCATTGCGTCAGCGTCTGCAAAACGCGCAGGTGGCGCTGCCGACTCTGCTTGGTCTGCTGGATGGCGTACTGATTAACGACATTGCGCTCAGCCTCGCTTCCGCCCGGCGTAAATCCGGACCGCACGCGCTGGTGGTGGGCTGGAACGTCACCGATATCACCCGGCTGTGGCTGGAGGGTTGGGTGGCCTGTGAACAGGGATGGCGCGTCGACGTACTGGCCCACCCGCTCACGCAGATTCAGCCAGAGCTGTTCCCCGGCCAGACGCTGTTAATCTGGTGCGGTGCGGCCCCTGGCGCCCAACAGCTACAGCAGCTTGCACGCTGGCAGGAAGACGGCGTGGCCTTCGCACTTCCTGCTAATTAATCGTTCGTTAACAGCTGAGCTTCGCGGTATAATCTTTTGGTTAACAAAAGGAGTACACAATGAAGTCAGCTAAATTCGCCGCGATCGTCCTTTTTGCCCTGATGGCTATCAGCGGAATTGGTGGCGTGATGCTCGCCGGCTACTCGTTTATTGTGCGCGGCGGTGTCGGCTGAGCCTCAGGCTTAAGCGCTCAAAGGCGCGGTCGACGATAATCGCCGCCAGCGCCACCAGAATTGCCCCCTGCACCACATAGGCCGTATTGAATCCACTCAGGCCAATGATAATTGGCGTGCCCAGCGTATTGGCCCCCACCGTTGAGGCGATGGTCGCCGTGCCAATATTGACGATAACCGACGTGCGGATACCCGCCACGATCACCGGTGCCGCCAACGGCAGCTCGACTTTCCACAGCCGCTGTCCTCCCGTCATGCCCATTCCTTCCGCCACGCTCAGCGCCCCGACGGGTACCGACGCTAATCCGGCCAGCGTTCCCTGCAGTACCGGCAGAATACCGTAGAGAATCAGCGCGACAATCGCTGGCTGTTCCCCAAAGCCCATCACCGGCACCGCCAGCGCCAGCACCGCCACCGGCGGAAAGGTTTGCCCCATCGCCGCCAGCGTTTCCACCAGCGGACGAAACTCGCGCCCCTCAGGACGCGTCACCAGCACGCCCGCGCCAACGCCAATCACAACCGCCGCCAGGCTGGAGATGACCACCAGCTTGCCGTGCGCCAGCGTCAGCGCAAGAAACCCCGCCTGCTGATACAGCGGGCGCGGTTGTTCCGGAAAAAGCGTGTGAAACAGCGGCTCGCTATACGGCAGGCCAATCAGCAGTGCGATAAACAGTGCCAGCAGCCATAGCAGCGGATCACGAAGGATGCGCATCGGCAGGCTCCTCACGCAGCAGGTCGGCAAAATGCAGCGCCCCGTATGCCACGCCTTTCTCGTTGACCACCGGCAACACTGTACGCCGCTGGGCCATAAACCCCGACAGCGCATCGCGCAGCGATAACGAATCGGCTATCGCTTCTCCTGCAACGCGCTCGCCGTGGCGCACATAGTCGGCCACCTGGCGTAACGACAGTAGGCGTACACCCAGCTCGCTGCGACCAAAAAAGGTGCGGACAAACTCATTGCCCGGCGCGCTGAGCATATGCAGCGGCGAGCCCTGCTGCACCACTTCACCGCCATCGAGTAAAATCAGGTTATCCGCCAGACGCAGCGCTTCATCAATATCATGCGTCACCAGCACGATGGTACGCCCCAGCAGCCGGTGAATGCGGCGCATCTCCTGCTGCAACGCGCTACGGGTAACCGGGTCCAGCGCGCCGAAAGGTTCATCCATCAGCAAAACGTCGGGATCGCCCGCCAGCGCCCGCGCCACGCCGACGCGCTGCTGCTGGCCGCCGGAAAGCTGATGCGGGTAACGACCGCGCAGCGTGGGTTCCAGCCCGAGCAGGGCCATCAGTTCGTCGATACGCGCGTTCATTCTGGCCTTCGGCCATTTCAGCAGTTGCGGTACGGTGGCGATGTTCTGAGCGACCGTCCAGTGCGGAAACAGGCCAATCGATTGAATGGCGTACCCCATTCGTCGGCGCAGCGCCAGCAGCGACTGCTCGCGGATATCCTGCCCGGCGAAGCGAATCATCCCGCTGTCCGGCTCCACCAGTCGATTAATCATCTTCAGGGTGGTCGATTTTCCCGAGCCGGAAGTGCCAATCAGCACCGAGAACGCGCCTTCCTCAAGACGTAGTGACAGGTTTTTCACCGCCGGATGACCGCCGAATGTTTTATTGACCTGCGAAAATTCAATCACCGGCTTCTCCTTGAAGTAAGGTGGCGGCCAGACTCAGCAGCGCATCCAGGGTTACCGCCAGCGCAATCACCGGGATCACCCCCAGTAGCACCAGATCCAGCGCGCTACTGAGCAGCCCCTGAAACACCAGCGCGCCAAAGCCACCTGCGCCAATCAGCGCGGCGACCACCGCCAGCGGCACGGTATCAAAACCCACGACCCCCACGCTACACAGAAGCACGATCACCCACAACGCCCTATCAACACGCAAAAAAGTATGACCACGGCCCATGCCCATCGCCGCCGCGCTTTCCAGCACCTGCGGCGACACCTGCTGCATCCCGGCGACCACGCCACGTACCAGCGGCAACAGCGCGTAGAGCACCAGCGCAATCAGCGCGGGCGCCAGGCCGGTGCCAGCCACGCCAAACGTCGCCAACCACGGAAAACGCTGCGCCAGCCCGGCCAGCGGCGCAATCAGCACGCCAAATAGCGCGACAGAAGGAATGGTTTGAATAATGTTCAGCACCGTGAAGACGCTCGACTGCCGTCGCGGATGACGCCAGCACGCCATCCCCAGCGGGACGCCAATCAGCAGCGCGGGCAGCAGCGTGCCCCACAACAGAGTCAGGTGCTGGTACAGCGCGTCATTGAAGGTATCCTGGCGGTTGGCATATTCTTTGAGTAGCGATAACCCATCCAGCGCCCCGCTCGCAAGCAGCCAACATGGCAGCAGCCACAGTTGAACGTTAAGCAGCCATCGCCACGCCGCGCGAGTCGTGAGACGACGAATCGCATCGTTGGCGATAAGCAGCATCAGCAGTAACCACAGCCATAGTCCGCTGCCAGGCGAGGTACGCGCCAGCGGGCTGGCGGTTGCCGCAAGATGGTTGGCGGCCTCCCCTGCGGCCCATAGCAATAGCGTGAAGCCCGCCTGCGCCAGCAGCAGAATAAGCAGGCCGGGAAAGCGGCCGGGCAGCCAGCATAAAATCCACAACGCCGCCGGTACCGCCAGAAGCGCCAGCGGCGAGAACGACCAGATTTGCCATAACCACAGGCCATTGCCCGAAACCAGCCGGTTCGGGGCAAAATTGGCAAACGGTAGCGCGCTGGCGGCCAGCAGCATCAGTGCCAGCAGCGCCACCACGCGGTTAGAACAACGAGTCATGGGGATAATCGGTTACTTCACCCACCCTTTTTCTTTCAGGTAGCCCGCCGCCACGCTTTTCGCATCCAGCCCTTCTACCGCAATTTTGGCGTTCAGGATTTGCAGCGTTTTTTCATCCAGGCTGGCAAACACCGGCTGTAACCATTTTTTGATATCCGGATAGGCTTTCAGCACCGCTTCGCGTACCACCGGCGTGGGCGCATAGATAGGCTGCACGCCTTTCGGATCGCTGAGGGTTTGCAATCCTAGCGCCGCCACGGGGCCGTCGGTGCCATAGGCCATCGCCGCGTTCACCCCCGAAGTTTGCTGGGCGGCGGCTTTGATGGTCACCGCCGTGTCGCCACCGGCCAGCGACAGCAGTTGATCCTGGGAGAGTTTAAAATCGTAGGCTTTTTCGAAGGCAGGCAGCGCGTCCGGGCGTTCGATAAATTCCGCCGAGGCCGCCAGCTTGAAGGTGCCGCCATCCTTAAGATAGCGGCTCAGATCGGCAAGCGAGGTGAGCTTATTTTTTTCCGCCACGTCTTTGCGCACGGCAAGGGTCCAGGTGTTATTCGCAGGCGCCGGCGTCAGCCAGACCAGATGATTTTTCTGCGCATCCAGCGCTTTCACCTTGTCATAGCCCGCTTTGGCGTTTTTCCACGCCGGGTCGTTTTCATCTTTGAAGAAGAAAGCGCCGTTACCGGTGTACTCCGGGTAGATATCCAGCGCGCCGGAAGTGATGGCCCCGCGCACCACCGGCGTGGTGCCCAGTTGAACTTTATTGACGGTGCTGACACCGTGGCTTTCCAGCACCTGCAAAATCAGATTACCGAGCAGCGCCCCTTCGGTGTCAATTTTTGATCCTACTTTCACCGGCTCGGCAGCCAGCGCCGGCAGGCTTACCGCGGCCAGCAATGCCAGCGTCCATCCCCTTGCAATCGTCATACGCTTTCCTCTTATTTTGCGCTCAATTAACAGGCGCTTAAGCAAAAAGCGTAGACGAAAATGGAGAATTCAGCCCTGTTCCGGCATTTTTAACGGGATCGTCAGCAAACTGGCGGCAAAATACAGCAGCGCAATTACCCACAGCGTGCCTTCAACGCCCAGCGGATTCACGCACAGCGTCACGATAAACGGCCCGACGAAGTTGCTGAGGCCGGATCCGAGATTGAGGCAGGAGATCGCCGCGCCTTTGTTTTCCGGCAGCAGTGAAGGAATAAGCGCGCTTAACGGGCCGAACGCGCCAAGGCCGATGGCATAAATCGCCAGCGCGGCAATCAGCGCTGCGCTACTGTGGCCGAACAACACCGGCGCGTAGCAGACCGCCAATGCCGCCAGCCCGCACAGCGTGCCGGCAAACCACACTACCGTGTTGCGCCAGCCAATGGTGTCGCCCAGCCAGCCGAAGAAGTAGTTGGCGAAGATATTAATCACATTCACCAGCCCCCAGATGGTCAGCCACTCTTCAATGCTGAACCCAAAGCGCGGCAGATACACCGGCATCAAGATCACCAGCGAGAATTTGCCGATATCATTGATGCTTTTCACCACCACGGCGATACGCATTTTCGGCTCACGGACCAGCACAATGAGGCCTTCCGCCAGCGCCTGGCCAACCGCCTGCCCCTGCTGCCATTGAGGCTTATCGCGGTTGAGGATCAGCGCGCAGCCGCAACCCGCCAGCACGAAAATAAAGCCGGACAGCAGCGTGGTCGTTTCCCCCAGGCGCGGGATCATAAAGCCCGAGAACCATGGCCCGACGATGGTCATACCGACGCCGAAGGCAATCCAGAACCAGGAAACGGCGCGCCCCAGAATGCGGCTTTCACAGCGCTGGTTGATCCACACCAGGAACGAATAGGCAAATAGCGGATAAGCCATGCCGCGTACCGCGTAGCTCACCATCATTAGCGGATAGTTGCTATCAGGCAGCGCGACAAAGATAAACGGCACCGAACCGACAAAATAGAGAATCGTCGCCAGCCACATCAGGCGACGAACGCCCAGCACGCCCGCGCCAATTCCGGAGAACCAGGAGATCGCCGCCACGCACAGGCCAAAGACCGAAGACAGCAGGCTGATATGCACCGCATCAAGGCCGCGCTGCTGTAGCAGTGATGCCAGCCAGCTTTGTTCAATGGTGGCGCCGGTAATAAATAGGAAGACGCCGACAAATCCCCACACCAGCTCGCGCGGCAGACCCAGACGCGCCCAGATACCCTGTTGAATATATAAACTTTGATCGGTCATTTCTGTTATCCACAAAATTCCCGGGGTCGCGATGCTCGCCCGGGAAAGTACTTACACGTTATGTAACTGTTCTAACTGCTGCTGTTTCGCTTTCAACAGGCTGCGGTTGACGTGCCCGACGGTGTTATCGCCCCAGCACTGGTCATACGGCATTCCGGTCAGGCTTTCGATCACCGCTTTGGTGTCGGCGGTAACCGTAGCTTTGCTGCCGCCTTGCTTCAGGCGCGCCACTTCGTCGTTCAGCACCGCGTGGGTACGGCTGTTCACCTTAAACTGGAAGGCGGACCAGATGCCCCACAGGGTGAGAACCACCGGCAGCACAATCATGATGGCGAGGATCATATTGATCGCCGACTGCGGCTGGCTGCTGTGCCCGGTAATAAAGCCGGACATTTGCAGCGCGACGCCCACCAGGAAGATGGAGAATGCCTGAGACGCTTTACGCAGCAGGCTCATAAAGCCCGCGAAGATCCCTTCACGACGGTTGCAGGTCAGAATCTCATCCACATCGGCCACGAAGGTGTAGTTGTTCCACGGAATGGAGTAGATACCGCCGCGCGCCAGACCCGCCACGCCCGCCGCCAGATACAGCAGCGACATGCTGGTGGAGCCATAGACATAGGTCAGGGCGAACAGCGCAAAGGCCACCAGCGCCATCAATGCCTGGGTAGCAAACGCCCGGGACGGGGAGTAACGCAGCGTCAGCCAGGTTGCCACGCCGACGCCGAAGAACTGCAGACCGTTAATCACGCTCAACAGGTTACTGGCCACCACTGACGAGGTCGCCAGCGCGAACACCACGAAGTAGGTAAAGACGGAGTTGAAGATATCCTGCGCGACAGAGCCGCCAAGGTACATGCCGAGGTGGGAGCGGAAGGTTTTGATTTTCAGCGTGGACACAAAATCGTAGTAGATATCGAACAGACGTTTGCCCAGCGGCTGCTTCTCTTCGCTCTCAACGCTGCGCTCACTCAGCTCAATCTCTTCAATTGAACGTTCCCAGGTGCCGAAATAAACGAAGAACAGCACCACCATAAAGGCGACCGTGAAGATAGCCCCGGCGTAGAAGAAAGAGATAGCCGAGTCGGAACCAAAGTAGGCCAGCAGACGCCCCGGCAGGAACGCGGCGGTGAAGCCGGCGAACTGGGCAATGTACATACGTGCGCTGGTCAGTTTAGAGCGTTTGGTAAAATCGGAGGTCATCTCCGCCGACAGGGTGTCGTACGGGATCAGAATCATCGAATAGACGATTTCAAACAGGATGTACACCAGCAGGTAGATCCAGTAGTTGAAACCCTGAACCCACAGCAGGCTGTAAACCGCCACCAGCGGAATGCTCAGCAGCAGAAAGAAGCGACGGCGACCAAAACGACGGCCGAGGCGCGTTTTGTGGAAGTTATCGGAAATGTACCCCATGCACGGGCACATGATGACGTCGACGATACGCGCCACCGCAAACAGCGAGCCTGCCTCAATGGGCGTCAGGCCGCAGAATGTTGTCAGGAAGAACAGCAGCCAGGCGCTCACCAGAGTAAACGCGCCTGAACCGATCACATCCGCAAGGCCATAGCAGATGTAGTTGTGGAGTTTTATCTCCCGCACTTTTTTTATCATTTTCCATCCCCTTGAACAGTACAGAACGGCGAGGCGAAAGCCGCGCCGTCATCAAATAGCTTCAGGCGTCGGCGTTTTCCTGCACGATGGCGTTGATGTTCCATCCCTGCGGCAGCGGCGTCGGGCGACGAATGCGCAGATCGTTAAGCGTCAGATCCTGTACACCGTTGGCGTAGAACGCCGGTAGGCCGCCAGGATAGGCATCGACACCCCAGGCGCGGCCGGTTTGCGGGTTCACGCGGTAGGCGTTATCGAGCCCCATGCCAGTTGGGCTCGCCGGGTTGCACGGTGGGCGCACGTCATAGCAGCCCTGCTCGTCAGAAGGGCCGGAAAGCTGCTGCAGCGACAGCCCGTTGAAGGTGACATGATGAATATCGCCCGGTGTTTCCGCGTGCAGGTTGATGGCCCCTTCGCTCACGCCGGAGAGCTGGCTAAAGGTGATGTCTTCAACCTGGCCCGGCTGAACCTGCGGGTCGCGATGGCGCACCGAGATAAAGACCGGATCGGCTTTTCCCCAGTGGCACGGGTGACCGTGGCGGCAGTCGAACAGAATGTTGCTGAAAATCATCTGGCTGAAACGGCCGCCATCGCGGGAGACCAGGCCGATGCCGCGGTTGGACTCAAAGATTGAACAGTTGTGCACGGCGATATGGCTGATATCGGCGAAGGTTTCGGTGCCGATTTTGATAGCGCAACTTTTCGAACGAATCAGGCAATTGCTGACCACCACGTGGCGGGTCGCCTGTTGGAGTTCCTGCGGTTTGCGGGTCGTTTTGATACAGATGCCATCATCGGCAGCACTGAAGTAGCTATCGCTAATGTGCACATGCTGGCAGCTGTCGATATCCAGCGCATCGGTGTTGGACAGCGCCAGATCGTTATCAATGGTCAGATTTTGAATGAATACCTGATTACAGCTCACCAGATGCGCGGTCCACATCGGCGAGTCGCTGATGGTGATATCACGAATGCGCACCTGCTGGCAGCCTTCCAGCACCAGCATGCGCGGGCGCATGGTTTTCGGCTGGCGATAACCCTGCTCATCGGCGCGCTCTGCGAACCAGGCGCTCGCGCCCCCCGCCAGACAGCCTTCGCCGCTCAGCGAAATGTGATGAGCGTTACGGGCATAAATCAGCGCCATGCGGGAGAGTTCAGCAACAGTTTGCGTCAACTCTGCCGGATAATCCTCAGCGTTAGGGCTGGCCAGCAAACGCGCGCCTGCCTCCAGATGCAGGGTAAAGTTGGACGGTAGAATCAGCGTGCCGGTCATCCAGTCACCCGCCGACACCACCAGCGTGCCGCCGCCGGCGCGGTCAATTTCGTCAATCAGCTGCTGCAGCTGCGCGGTCAGCGGCGTTTTACCGCTGCGGTCAAGAGAGGTGTTATGCAGTGAAATCTTCATGTGGCTACCTGCGAATGTTGAGATAGCTGCATTTAACGCGGATTCGCCGCGCCTCTCGCGGGGCAGAAGCGGGCTTTTTTACGTATTAGTGAATGGGGTCACGCCTGTTATGGCGGCCTGAGACGGGTTTTGAGCAAGCGCACAAAACGCGATGTGTCGGGGTGGGTGATAAGTGAGGAACGTCACAAAAAGAAGCTTAGTTAGCGCGTTAAACGGGCCGTTTAGCGCAGATTGCACGGTGATGGGCAGAGAATAGCGAGGGGGATCACAAAATGATGCGGGAGTGGGGTTTGAGGGGTTGCCCCCTCACCCTAACCCTCTCCCCGCTGGGGAGAGGGGACCGTTGAGTGCGGCCTGATAGTTTGTACTGAACTGAAGGCTCGCCTTACAGCAGCTCGAATTCGCCCTGCTTCACACGCGCCGAATCCACGCCGATAAAGACGTTAAACTTGCCCGGCTCAGCGGCGTATTTCATCTGCTGGTTCCAGAACTTCAGCGCGTTAACGTCAATCGGGAAGCTCACGGTTTGAGTTTCACCAGGTTTCAGCGTCACCTTCTCAAAGCCTTTCAGCTGTTTCACCGGGCGGCTCATCGACGCGGTCACGTCCTGCAGGTACATCTGAATTACCGTCGCCCCTTCACGTTTGCCGGTGTTGGTCACCTGCACGCTGGCGGTGACGCTGCCGTCAGCCTTCATGGTCGGTGCGGACATTTTCACGTCGGAGACCGAGAAAGTGGTGTAGCTCAGACCGTAGCCGAACGGATACAGCGGGCCGTTGGCTTCGTCAAAGTAGCGCGAGGTGTACTTGTTTGGCTTGTCGGCGTTGTATGGACGACCGGTGTTCAGGTGGCTGTAGTACTGCGGAATCTGCCCCACGGAGCGCGGGAAGGACATCGGCAGCTTCCCGGATGGGTTGTAGTCGCCAAACAGCACGTCGGCGATGGCGTTACCGCCTTCGGTACCGGCGAACCAGGTTTCCAGAATAGCGTCGGCCTGCTGGTCCTCTTTCACCAGCGTCAACGGACGACCGTTCATCAGCACCAGAACCAGCGGTTTGCCAGTGGCTTTCAATGCCGCAATCAGATCCTGCTGGCTTTTCGGAATTGACAGTTCGGTACGGCTGGAGGCTTCGTGAGCCATGCCCTGCGCTTCGCCCACCACCGCCACAACCACGTCGGACTGCTTCGCTGCGGCTACCGCTTCGTCAATCATCGCCTGCGGCGAGCGCGGGTCGACCTTCACCGCTTCCTCATAGAGGTTGAGGAAGTCGATGATGCCTTTGTCGCTGGTCACGTTCGCGCCTTTGGCGTACAGCACTTTGCCTTCGCCGCCCATCACGTTTTTAATCCCGGTCAGTACGGTCACGGACTGTCCAGCCACACCGGCGGCAGACCAGCTCCCCATCACGTCACGCTGGCTGTCGGCCAACGGGCCCACCACCGCCACGGTAGCGTTTTTCTTCAATGGCAGCGTTTCGAGACGGTTTTTCAACAGCACCAGGCTCTGGCGCGCAACCTCGCGCGCTTCGGCACGATGCAGGCGACTTTCGGCGTTCGTGTCCTGCGGGTCTGACGCTTTCGGCCCCAGATGGCTGTACGGATCGTTAAACAGCCCCATATCGTACTTGACGTTCAGCACGTGGCGGGTGGCGTCGTCCAGCTCGGCCATCGTCACCTTGCCGGATTTCACCAGCCCCGGCAGATACTTGCTGTAGTATTCATCGCTCATGCTCATATCGATACCGGCCTTCAGCGCCACGCGAACGGCGTCTTCCGGGTCGGCGGCAACGCCGTGTTTAATCAGCTCTTTAATCGCCCCGTGATCGGAGACGGTGATCCCTTTGAAGCCCCACTGGTTGCGCAGCACGTCTTTCAGCAGCCAGGTGTCGGACGTCGCCGGCGTGCCATTCAGCGAGTTCAGGCCGATCATCACCGCGCCGCTGCCCGCATCCAGCCCCGCTTTGTACGGCGGCATATAGTCGTTGAACAGACGCTGCGGGCTCATATCGACGGTGTTGTACTCTTTGCCGCCTTCCACCGCGCCGTAAGCGGCGAAGTGTTTAACGCTGGTCATCACCGAGTAGCGATCCGCCGGACTTTTACCCTGCATCGCTTCCACCATATTTTCGCCCATCACGGCGGTTAAATAAGTGTCTTCGCCAAACCCTTCGGAAGCGCGGCCCCAGCGCGGGTCGCGCGAGACATCAACCATCGGCGCCCAGGTCATATTCAGGCCGTCATCCGCCGCTTCATAGGCTGACACGCGGCCCACGGTTTTCACTGCGTCGAGGTTGAAGGTAGAGGCAAGGCCAAGGCTAATCGGGAATACGGTACGCTGGCCGTGTACCACGTCGTAGGCAAAGAACAGCGGAATTTTCAGGCGGCTAAGGGACATCACCTGATCCTGCATCGCACGGATATCCTGGCGGGTCACGGTATTGAAAATCGCGCCGACCTGACCGTCTTTGATCATCTCGCGAATGGCTTCTTTCGGGTTGTCCGGCCCAACGCTAATCAGGCGCAACTGGCCAATCTTTTCATCGACCGTCATTTTTTTCAGCAGTTCGGTCACAAACGCATCCCGCGCCTGCGGGGTGAGTGGATGGTTACCGAACAAATCCTCCGCCAGAGCGGGTTGCAGCGCCAGGCTCACGGCGACGCCAACAGAAAATAGCCATTTCATATTTTTGTAGTCTCTTGTATCCATGCCGGGGAGAGCGGCTGAGAGTCGATGAAAAGCCGCAGTTTGCCATAAAGGTAAAGGAGCGCGGAACAGAAAGCTAAGGTTATTCTCTGATTTTTAGAAACATTCACTCCCCCAATGATCATACAAAGCGCTATTCTTAGAAACGACAATTTGTCCCACCACAAGGAGTGGAGAATGGCTTTTCAAACTACAAATGATAATAACGCGCTGATTAACGAACTCTCGCGCCTGGTTGGTCACGCTCACCTGCTCACCGACCCGGCCAAAACCGCCCGCTACCGTAAAGGCTTCCGTTCCGGGCACGGCGATGCGCTGGCCGTGGTGTTTCCAGGCTCGCTGTTGGAGCTATGGCGCGTGCTCAACGCCTGCGTCAATGCGGACAAAATTATTCTGATGCAGGCCGCCAATACCGGCCTGACCGAAGGTTCAACGCCCAGCGGCAACGACTACGACCGCGATATCGTCATTATCAGCACCCTACGCCTCGATAAACTGCATCTGCTGGATAAAGGCGAGCAGGTGCTGGCCTGGCCTGGTACCACGCTCTATTCACTGGAAAAAGCGCTCAAGCCGCTGGGCCGTGAACCGCATTCGGTGATTGGCTCCTCCTGCATCGGTGCGTCGGTGATCGGCGGGATCTGCAATAACTCCGGCGGTTCGCTGGTGCAGCGCGGCCCGGCGTACACCGAGATGTCGCTGTTTGCGCGCATTGATGAAAACGGCAAGCTGACGCTGGTTAACCATCTGGGCATCGATCTGGGTGAAACCCCGGAGCAGATCCTCAGCAAACTTGATGACGATCGCGTGAAGGACAGCGATGTGCGTCACGATGGCCGTCACGCGCACGATCACGACTACGTCAACCGCGTGCGCGACGTCAACGCCGATACCCCGGCGCGCTACAACGCCGACCCGGAGCGTCTGTTTGAATCCTCCGGCTGCGCGGGCAAGCTGGCGGTATTCGCCGCGCGTCTCGACACCTTCCCGGCAGAAAAACGTCAACAGGTGTTCTACATCGGAACGAATCAGCCGGACGTGCTGACCGAAATTCGCCGCCATATTCTGGCTGAATTTAACAACCTGCCGGTGGCAGGCGAATATATGCATCGCGATATTTACGATATCGCCGAGCAATACGGTAAAGACACCTTCCTGATGATCGACAAGCTCGGCACTGACAAAATGCCGTTCTTCTTCACCATGAAGGGCCGCGCCGACGCCATGCTGGAAAAAGTGTCCCTGTTCAAGCCGCACTTCACCGACCGCTTTATGCAGAAGCTAGGCCACGCTTTCCCGGCGCATCTGCCGGAACGGATGAAAACATGGCGCGATAAATACGAGCACCACCTGCTGCTGAAAATGTCCGGCGACGGCATTGACGAGGCTAAAGCCTGGCTGGTGGAGTACTTCAAGCAGGCGGAAGGCGACTTCTTTGTCTGTACGCCGGAAGAAGGCAGCAAAGCGTTCCTGCACCGCTTCGCGGCGGCAGGAGCGGCCATCCGTTACCAGGCGGTACACGCGGATGAAGTGGAGGATATTCTGGCGCTGGATATTGCGCTACGCCGCAACGACACCGAATGGTTCGAGCATCTGCCGCCGGAAATCGACAGTAAACTGGTGCATAAGCTCTACTACGGCCACTTTATGTGCCACGTTTTCCACCAGGACTACATCGTGAAAAAAGGCGTCGATGCTCACGAGTTGAAAGAGCAGATGCTGGCGCTGCTGCGCGAACGTGGAGCCCAGTATCCGGCGGAACATAACGTCGGGCATCTGTATGAAGCCGATGAAAACCTCAAACGCCACTACCGGGAAAACGACCCGACCAACAGCATGAACCCGGGGATCGGTAAAACCAGTAAGCTCAAATACTGGGGCGAGAAAACCGACGCGTGATATGACGTTGGGAAATTCGTTGTCGGCCAGATAAGCGTAGCGCTATCCGGCCGACTGCGAGCCAGATTAACGATGGAAACCATAAGGAATTCAAGCATGTCTACGCTTGATGTCACTCGCGACGCCGATATTGAAATTCGTGACGCGCAGGCTGACGATGTACAAGCCATTGCCGCGCTGTATGCCTGGCACGTACTTAATGGCCGCGCCTCATTTGAAGAGGTGCCGCCTTCCATTGATGAAATGCAGCAACGCATGAACTCCATTCAGCAACAAGGATTGCCGTGGCTGGTGGCGTTGTATCGTGGGGTTATCGTCGGCTACTGCTATGCCAGCCCCTATCGCCCTCGCCCGGCCTATCGCTATACGCTGGAAGAATCTATCTATATCGACACCACAATGACCGCCCACGGTATCGGCAGCCGCCTGCTGACGGCATTAATCGCTGTATGCGAACAAGGACCATGGCGGCAGATGCTGGCGGTAATTGGCGACGGAAATAACAACACCGCTTCGCTGCGACTGCATAAAAAACACGGCTTCGAAGTGGCGGGACAGTTGCGCAGCGTCGGCTACAAGATGGGTGACTGGCGGGATACGGTGATTATGCAGCGCCCACTCAACGACGGTGACTGGACGCTGCCGGAATAAAGAACGTTTAATCGTCCTGGGTGGTTTGCCCGCTAAGCTGGGCTTTCGCGATATTGCCTTCCACCTGGGCCTCTTTCTGCTTTTTATAGCTCAGCGCCGCGGCAGGAACCGGCATCACCTTTCCGGTTTCAACCCAGGTACGCAGACGGCTGGCGTCGGCGAAATGGGTATATTTACCGAACGCATCCATGACCACCATCGCCACCGGACGTTTGTTCATCACGGTGCGCATCACCAGGCAGTGACCCGCCGCATTGGTAAAGCCGGTTTTGGTCAGCTGAATGCTCCAGTTATCGCGGTACACCAGATGATTCGTGTTGCGGAACGGTAGCGTATACGCCGGATGGGCGAAGGTCGCCGTGTCTTCTTTGGTCGTGCTCAGTTGGCCAATCAGCGGATACTGTTTGGTGGCAATCAGCAGTTTAGTCAAATCGCGTGCGGTCGAAACGTTATGAATGGACAGCCCCGTCGGCTCGACATAGCGAGTACGAGTCATCCCCAACGATTTGGCTTTGGCATTCATGGCGCGAATAAATGCGTCATAACCGCCCGGATAATGGTGCGCCAGGCTGGCAGCCGCGCGGTTCTCGGAAGACATCAGAGCCAGCAGCAGCATGTTTTTACGGCTAATCTGGCTGTTCAAACGCACGCGGGAATAAATGCCCTTCATCTCCGGCGTGTGGCTGATATCCACGGTCAGCATCTCATCCAGCGGCAGATGGGCGTCCAGCACCACCATCGCCGTCATCAGCTTGGTGATGGAGGCCATCGGACGCACCAGATCGGGCTGGTTGGCATAAATCACTTTATTCGTTTCAAGGTCGACAATCATCGCGCTACCGGAAGCAATTTCCGGCTGCGAGGCCACGGCGGAGACGGCGGTTTTAGCACTCGCCTGAGGCGCAAAAGGCACAGCCAGCACGAGAGCGAGGCTGAGCAGGGAAACGCGAAATTTCTGCATGGTGAGTTATCTGGCGGTTATTTATGCACATTATGATGGACAACCGCTTCGCACCAAACGGTTGCGAAGCGGAATGGCCCATCATAGCGCGTAGAACGCGGCATCTGCCAGAAAATAATGGTGAACAAATGCTGCATTGCTGACGTAATTTAATTCACATCAGCAATGCATATCAGAACTCAGAATAGCCGGTAGCCGTAGCCCCACAGCACCACCGTTAGCGCCAGCAGCACTTCAAGTACCAGCACGCCGATAGCCAGGGTCGAACTGGCGAAGCTTAGCCCCTCTTCCCGGTCAATGTTAAGGAAAGTCGGGATACCGATGTAAAGCAGATAACCGGTATAAAACAGCGCGACCGTCCCGACCAGCGCGCACAGCCATACCAGCGGGTAAAGCGCCACGATACCGCTCAGGAAAATCGGCGTCGCGACGTAGCCGGCAAACACCATACAGCGCTTAAGGGATGGACGCTGTGGATAGTTACGCGCCATCCACCAGATCACCCGTCCCATCACCGCGACGCCCACCAGCATCAGCGCATAGAAGAGTACCGCCATGCCCAGGCCCGTCATCAGCGACAGCCTGACCACGTTGCCGTCGCCAAAATTCCAGCCCAGTTGGGTGGTGCCGATAAAGGCGCAGACCACCGGAATGGCCGCCATGACCAGCACATGATGCACATAGTGGTGAGAAACGGTTTCGTTCTCGCTGCGGATAACATGCATTTCTTTGTCAGGGTGGGAGAACAGTCCCCATACATGGTTCATAACGCCTCCTCTGCACGGCTTCGTACCACGTTGCTGTAAGTATAATTCACACCAATGATTATTTTATGTACAACGCAAAAAATAGCGGCCCCTGCAATCTCGCCCTGAGGGTGTATGATGAATAGTATGATGTGGTAAGGAGTGAGTGTTTGTATGGATATCAATAACCTGATTTCCCACTATGGCTACGCGGCGCTGATTATTGGCAGTATGGCGGAAGGCGAAACTATTACGCTACTCGGTGGCGTGGCGGCGCATCAGGGGCTATTGAAATTTCCGCTGGTTGTGATTTCGGTGGCGCTGGGCGGGATGATCGGCGATCAGGTGCTGTATCTTTTAGGCCGGAAGTTCGGCGGGCGTCTGCTTAAACGGTTTTCACGCCATCAGGCGCGTATTCGGAAGGCGCAGCGGCTGATTAACAGCCGTCCGAAGCTATTTGTCATCGGTACGCGTTTTATGTACGGCTTTCGTGTCATTGGCCCACTGCTAATTGGCGCCAGCGGCCTACCGCCAAAGATTTTCCTGCCGCTGAACATTCTCGGCGCGTTGATCTGGGCGTTGTTGTTCACCACCCTCGGCTACCTGGGCGGCGAAGCTATCGGCCCGTGGCTGCATCATCTGGATAAACATCTGAAGCACATTATCTGGCTGGCGCTGGCGGTGGCGCTAGTGGTCGCGCTGCGCTGGTGGTTCAAACGGCGGGAAAAACGTTCGACGGATGAATAACCGGGGCGCCGAAGCGCCCCGGTAAGGCCCAGAGGTAATGAGGATCAGAAGGTGTACTGCACGCCCACACGATAACGGGTCTGGCGATCGTCTTCGTCGCTGCTGACGGAGACGTTACCGATCTGCGCGTAAGGCTTCCAGTTTTTATCGATGCTATAAGCCACTTTGAAATCCAGCTCATAGTCATCTTTACCGTTATCGTAGCGATTATAATCTTCGCTTTTCTTATACAGATAATTTCCTTCAAACGTCCACGGCCCGGTTTTATAACCTAACCACAGATCGCCACGGTTCACATGTTCATCGTCTTTCGTGCTGGACGTATCACGCGTATATTCGTAGCGGTAACGCCCGGCGACATAAAAACCATTTTCGAAATTATATTGCCCACGAATATACGGTTTATATATCGCCTTCGATGATGACGTTTCTAAGGCAAAACCCGGCTGAATAGCAATATTTGGCATCGCGTTAAACTGATAGCTAATAACATACTCATCACCATTATCAACGACATCATTAAACGCTTTATCCGAATGTTCACCGCCTGATTTCGTTTTGGCTTCGACGGAGAAACCAAAACCGTTGGCGAAGCGGTGCGAAATCAGCACCCTGTCTTTCTGTCCCTGCGAGGTGTCGGTATATTCATGACGCAAGTCAATCGTTACCGCGCTCGCCGATGCGCTGACAAACGCCAGCATCCCAAGAGTTATTAATTTTTTCACGCAATCGTCCTCTGCTTATTAATGTCACAATAAAATCAGGAGGAACTGGCTATAATATTTAAAAGATGAATATGTTTTTCAATAATAAAAAAATAAGACCAGAGATATTGTTTTTCTGGTGAGCGATACTAGTGGGTGGGAAACGCGCTGTCATTTATTTAAATATAAATACGAGATCGCTAGCATATTTTAATTAACGCAAGGCATTTATTTTTAATTAAATTAAAAATTAGATTTTTGGCAAATATAATAGCAAGTAATATTATTTAATATGAATATTGGTTTTTCATTTCCCCCTGCATTTCAGCACAGGGGGAAATAAACTCGCCGCCGCTTACGGCTTATCGGTGATGTGATAACCGCCGCCCAGCGCGGAGGTCAACTGAATGCTGGCATCCACCCACTGGCCATGCAAACGCAGAGCGCTGATTCGCTCCTGTAAGGCTGGCAGTTTCGCCAGACTCACCTTCGACCCTGGAATAATCCCGGCATTCATCCGCGCCTGCGCCAGATTCACCACGCGCTGCGCGTCTTTCTCAACCTGCGCTTGCTGCTGGTTTTTCGCCATCAGCGTTTCGACCTGGCTGGCGGTTTTCGCCACCTGATTCACCGCATCAACAACCGCTTTGTTGTATTTCGCCACCGACAGATTATTCTGCGCACTGGCAATATCGAGGTTTGCATTCAGACGACCGCTGTCGAAGATTGGCAGCGTCAACCCTGCGGTCACGCCCATCTGATTCGCAGAATGGCGGAACAGATCGCTCAAGTGCAGCGCGTCCTGCTGCAGGAAGGCCATCAGGTTGATGTCCGGATAGAAGGCCGCTTTCGCCGCGTCAATTTCACTGAGCGAGGCTTCGATATACCAGTGCGCTTCCTGTAAATCCGGGCGGCGAGCCAGCAGATCATAGCCTAACTGCGACGGCATTTTGCTGGCCACGGCAGGCAGCTCAACCTTGCGCAGATTCAACGACTGACTTTGGCTATTGGTCAGCGCCATCAGCCGCGCCTCAATCTCTTTCATGTTGCCTTCAACGTCGGCCAACTGCTGATCCGTTTTGCTGACGTTGATATCGTTTTCGGCCCCTTCGGCGGAGTTAGTAATACCGTGCTCAAACAACGCGGTGTCGACGCTAACGATATTATTTTGTTCGCTTTTCACTTGCTCAAGAACGCTGTGGATGGCGGCTTCGGTCTGCCACTGCCAGTACAGACGCGCCACGCTGCTGGAGAGCAACTCGCGAGTTTGCGCCAGCTCGGCCACCTGCGCTTTCACTTCCCCAATGCGCGCTTTCACTTCAGCACGGTTTTTCCCCCACAGGTCGAGATCCCAACCGGCGGTCAAACCGAAAGTCCCGTTGGTGTACCATGGCCCGGTATTACCGTCTAAGTCGGTGGCAAACGGGCCCATCAGCCCTTCTGCCGACATTTTCTGTCGCTCAAGGTCCGCGCCGAAATCCACTTCGGGGCCCAGCGACGACTTCGACATCCGGGCCTGCGCTTCCGCCAGCTTAATGCGTTGATCGGCAATTTGCATATCTGGCGCATTCGCCAGCGCGCGGCTAATCAAGTTATTGAGCTGGGCGTCGTGATAGTCTTGCCACCAGTTGCTCTGCGGCCAGCCATTTTTCACTGCGGCGGGTAAATCCGTCGCCACGCTGGAGGCCGGAGCCTGCTGCTTAATTGGGCTGCCAATATCGTGCGACGGCGCGCAGCCAGCTAGCGCGATGAGCAGGGGCAAGCCCGACAGCACGCTTTTTTTCAGAGTCAAGTTCATGTGATAGGTCGGTTACAAAAGAAGGAAAGTGATAATAATTTAAATGAATCAAATCCTTTTAGTAAAGCGTGTGGGAACATAAATAGACATACTTAAAAACAGCTAATAACACTTTAGCGTCATGGAGTGAACATGAGTCAGAACATCTACGACGACCCGAACTTTTTCGCAGGTTACGCCACGCTCGACCGTTCGGTGAAAGGACTGGACGGCGCGCCAGAGTGGCCAGCAATCCAGCAAATGCTGCCGCCCCTCGCCGGTTTACGCGCGGTTGATCTCGGCTGCGGCTACGGCTGGTTTTGCCGCTGGGCGCGCGATCAGGGTGCAGCAGACGTTATCGGCTACGATCTTTCCAGCCGTATGCTGGCACGCGCGCAGGAAATGACCGATGGCGAAGGCATTACCTACCGCTGTGAAGATCTACAAAACTTAACGCTTGCCGCCAACAGTTGCGACCTGGTGTACAGTTCGCTGGCGTTGCACTATCTGCCCGATATTGCCCCGCTGTTGGCCACCGTTTACCAGGCGTTGACGCCAGGCGGCGTGCTGGTGTTCTCCGCCGAGCATCCGATCTACACCGCGCCGTTGCAGCAGGGCTGGCGGCTGGACGAGAACGGGCAAAAAAGCTGGCCGGTGAGTCACTATCAGCAGGAGGGTGAACGCATCAGCAACTGGTTTGCCGACGGCGTGAAAAAACAGCACCGCAAGCTCGCCAGCTGGATTAACGCGCTGGTCGCCGCCGGGCTGGTTGTGGAACATCTGGATGAGTGGGGACCAACGGCGCAACAGATTGCCGCAAATCCGGCGCTGGATGAAGAAAAAGAGCGGCCGATGATCTTTTTATTGCGCGCGCGTAAGCCGGTGTGAGTTGGGATTGCCGGATGGCGGCTACGCCTTATCCGGCCTACAGATCGTTAGCATTGTAGGCCGGATAAGCCCGGCGCCATCCGGCAATTCACCGAAGCTTACGCTTTCAGACTCGCACCGTTGGTGGCAATCACCTCTTTATACCAGTCAAAGCTTTTCTTCTTGCTGCGCGCTAGCGTACCGGTGCCATCATCGTGACGATCGACGTAGATAAAACCGTAGCGTTTGGACAGCTCGGCTTTCGACGCGCTGACAAGGTCAATCGGCCCCCAACTGGTAAAGCCCATCAACTCAACGCCGTCTTCAATCGCCTCTCGCGCCTGCACCAGGTGATCGTTCAGGTAGCTAATGCGGTAGTCATCGTTAATACTGCCGTCAGCTTCCACTTTGTCTTTCGCCCCTAAACCGTTTTCAACAATAAATAGCGGCTTCTGATAGCGATCCCACAGCACGTTCAGCAGCGTGCGCAGGCCCAGCGGGTCGATCTGCCAACCCCATTCCGAACTTGCCAGGTGCGGGTTCGGCACCATATTGAGAATATTACCGCGCGCCTGGTTATTCAGCGCGTCATCGGCGGTCACGCAGCCGGTCATGTAGTAGCTGAAGGAGACAAAATCGACGGTGGTGCGCAGCGCCTCACGGTCGGCGTCGGTGATGTCCAACGCGATACCGTTATCGCGGAAATAACGCAGCATATAGCCCGGATAAGCGCCGCGACACTGCACGTCGCCAAAGAACTGCCAGCTGCGGTTTTCCTGTAGCGTTTTAAATACATCTTCCGGTTTGCAGCTCAGCGGGTACATCAGGCCGCCCAGCAGCATATTGCCGATTTTGCCTTCCGGCACGATCTCGTGGCAGGCTTTAACCGCCAGCGCGCTGGCCACCAGCTGATGATGAATCGCCTGATAGATTTCACCCTTGCTGCTGCCCGCCGGCAGGCCTACGCCGGTCAACGGCGCGTGCAGCGACATGTTGATTTCGTTGAAGGTCAGCCACAGTTTGACCTTGCCCTTATAGCGCTCAAATACCGTACGCGCGTAGCGTTCAAAGAAATCAATCACCTTGCGGTTGCCCCAGCCGCCGTAGTTTTTCACCAGCGCCCACGGCATCTCGTAGTGCGAGAGCGTCACCAGCGGCGTGATGTTGTAACGGGCCATCTCGTCGAACAGCTTATCGTAGAAGGCCAGCCCGGCTTCGTTCGGCTGCGCGTCATCGCCGTTCGGGAAAATACGCGTCCAGGCAATCGAAACGCGCAGGCAGTTAAAGCCCATTTCCGCAAACAGAGCGATATCTTGCGGATAACGGTGATAGAAATCGATGGCGATATCTTTAATACCGCTGTCGCCCGTGACGCGCTCAACCACCTCGCCAAAAATGCCCTTAGGCTGGACATCGGACGTTGACAATCCTTTGCCATCTTCCAGATATGCGCCCTCAACCTGGTTTGCCGCGGTCGCGCCGCCCCAAAGGAACGTCTGTGGGAATGTTTTCATCTCTCTCTCCTGTGATTAATGCTGTACGGTTAACAGCGGCTGACCGGCGCTTACCGCGCTGGCGGCAACAATATCCAGCTCCGGATAGTCATCGCTGTTGCTGATAATAATCGGCGTCGCCAGGTCGTAACCGGCGTCCAGAATCATCTGGCGGTCGAAGGTTAAGAGCAGATCGCCCGCCTGAATTTTGTCGCCCTCTTTGACGTGGGCGGTGAACGGCGCGCCGTCGAGCTTAACGGTGTCGATCCCCACGTGGATCAGCAGTTCAATCCCGCTGTCGCTCAATAAACCGATGGCATGTTTGGTCTGAAAAATAGACGCCACCTCACCGCTGAACGGCGCGATCACGTTGCCCTCGCTCGGGATAATCGCCACGCCCTTGCCGAGCAGGCCGCTGGCGAACGTGCTGTCCGGCACCTGATCCAGCGCCAGCACGGTGCCGGTCATTGGCGACAACACGTCATTTTCACCGGCTTTCACGACCGCCATCGGCTCAATCGTTTTACGCGGTAATCCGGCAAAGAAGGTCAGCGCACAGGCGAGAATAAAGGCCACTGCGGTGCCAATCAGCCCCCCCCACACGCTGGCATCAATACCGCCTGGCGGGATCATCTGCGCCGGGAAGAAGATGTTCGGCAGACCGAACGAGAATGCGTAGCTATTGCTGAACGCGGTAATCGCCCCGCCCAACGCGCCGGCCACGCAGCCAAAAATAAACGGGCGACGCAGCGGGAGCGTCAGGCCATAAATCGCCGGTTCGGTGATACCAAAAAGTCCTGCGGAAAACGCCGATCCCGCCAGCACTTTCTGACGCATATCGCGGGTAGCAAGAAAAATACCCAGCACCGCCCCCACCTGCGCCAGCACCGCGGGGAGAATGATAGGTAGCATGGAGTCGTGGCCAAGGACGGTCATGTTATTGATCATCAGCGGCACCAGCCCCCAGTGCAGGCCAAAGATCACACAAACCTGCCACAACCCGCCCAATGCGGCCCCGGCCAGCCACGGCGCGACTTCGTACACCACCTGGTAGCCGTTCGCCAGCATATGGCTGAGCCAGGTCGCCACCGGGCCAATAATCAGGAAGGTCAGCGGTACCACAATCGCCAGACAAATCGCCGGGGTGAAGAAGTTTTTCATCGCCGACGGCAGCAGCGCGTTGCTGCGCCGTTCAATCCAGCAGCTGACCCACGCGGCGAGAATAATCGGGATAACCGACGAGCTGTAGTTGATAAACGTCACCGGGATCCCGAGAAAATATTCGGCGCTCGCTCCCGGTGCCTGCGCGGCTTCGAAGGCCTGAATCATCAAGGGATGCGTTAACGCGCCGCCAATCACCATCGAGATAAACGGATTACCACCAAACTTCTTCCCGGCGGTATAGCCCAGGAAAAGCGGGAAGAAGAAGAACAGCGCGTCGCTGGCGGCAAACCAGATTTTGTAAGTCGCCTGCTCAGGATTAAGCCAGCCGCACACCACCGCCAGCGCCAGCAGCCCCTTCAGCAGACCCGTCGCCGCCATCACGCCGATAAACGGGGCAAAAATACCGGAAACCACGTCAATCACCTGGCCGAGGAGAGAGGTTTTTTCCCCCTTCACCGCTACCGGTTCGCTGTCATCGGTGATCCCCGCTTCATAGCGCACCGCCTGCCAGACGTCGTGGACGTGGTTGCCAATCACCACCTGAAACTGACCGCCGCTCTCCACCACCATGATGACGCCCGGGTTGGCCTTCAGCGCTTCAGCATCCGCCTTACCGCTCTCTTTAAGCTTAAAACGCAGCCGCGTGGCGCAGTGAACCAGACTCACAATATTCTCTTTGCCACCAACGTGGCTGAGAATATCCTGCGCGAGTGCTTTGTATTCCATGCAATATTCCTTGACCGAGTATTAAAAACAAAAAAACCCGAGAACGACGCCGGTAAGACGTCGCGCTCAGGTTTTGCCTGCATGATGCAGTAACAATCCAGTTGTGGAAGGGCTAACGCCCCTCTTTTCTCACCCGTTCAATGTGAATGGCGAGAAACATAATTTCTTCCGTCGTCAGCGACCGTTGGTAGCTGTTTTGCAGATGCAGGGCGACGGTCTCCGCGCACTTCCACGCTTTGGCGTAGTTGTCCTTCACCGCGCTGTGCAGCTCTGCGTCGTCGTCTTCTACCACCGTTCGCGTGAGCATCCGCTGGGCGAAAAACTTCAGGTGAGTCACGAAGCGTTGATAGCTTAACGACTCTTCGTTGTACTCCAGCCGCAGCTGATACTTCACCAGTTGCAAAATTTCCTGCATTACCCGGGTGACGTGCATCACTTCCGGCATTTCACTGTTGAGCTGCGCGGTCACCAGATGCAGGGCGATAAACCCGGCTTCATCTTCCGCTAGCTCAACGCCGAGACGCTGGGCAATCAGCGCCCGCGCCTCCTGGCCCAGCGCAAACTCTTTCGGGTAGAGCCGTTTGGTCTCCCACAGCAGCACGTTGCGCAGCGCGACGCCGTTTTTCTGCCGCTCAATGGCAAAATGGCAGTGATCGGTCAGCGTGATGTAGACGCTTTCCTGCAATTTTCCGAGCCGCTCGCGCGCCCGTTCGATGATCCGGTCGCAGGTGGTCATCACCTCCAGCGGGATCTGACTGAGTAATTCACCTAAACGCCCCGCCAGCTCATCGCTTTGCAGGGCAAAAATTTTCTCGATTTTCGACTCATCCAATAAGTCCCCGACGCGTTTCTGAAAGGCTAGCCCTCGCCCCATCACCACCTGCTCACGCCGGTGTTCATCCAGAACCACCACCACATTATTATTAAGAACTTTGGCGATCTGCATTTATGAACCCCAGAAACAAAAAAACCTGACACCTGACAAACGTCAGATAATCAGGTTTTGCCTGCCGTAGCAGTAACAATCGGCTACGAGTATTTCATTTAACGGTCGCTTTGCTCAATGGAGCGACGGGAAAATTGTGATGCAGATCGGATACTTTATGCCTGCCAGTCGTGAATCGCCCGGGCAATCAGCTTCGATTCCTGCAACGCGCGCACGGCGGTAAACAGCTCGGTGGCTTCAGCGTACTCTTTGCGTAGATAGCCCAGCCATTGCTTGATGCGCGCCACGTGATACAAGCCGGTATCGCCCTGCTTTTCCAGATAGGCGTATTTTTTCAGTAAATCGACCACCTGCGGCCACGGCAGCCGCGGCTCGTTGTATTTGATAACCCGGCTGAGGTTTGGCACGTTCAGCGCGCCGCGACCAATCATCACCGCGTCGCAGCCGGTCACGGCCATGCACGCCTGCGCGCTGTCGTAATCCCAGATCTCACCGTTAGCAATAACCGGAATGGAAAGGCGCTGGCGGATATCGGCAATCGCCTGCCAGTTGATGCGCTCGGCCTTATAGCCATCTTCTTTGGTGCGCCCGTGCACCGCCAGTTCAGTGGCCCCAGCCTGCTGCACCGCGTCGGCAATTTCAAACTGCCGCGCGCCGCTGTCCCAGCCCAGACGCACTTTAACCGTTACCGGCAGATGCGCCGGCACCGCTTCGCGCATGGCTTTTGCGCCCTGATAGATAAGCTCCGGGTCTTTTAGCAGCGTGGCCCCGCCGCCGCTGCCGTTAACGGTTTTCGACGGGCAGCCGCAGTTGAGATCCACGCCCCAGGAACCGAGCTCCACCGCGCGGGCGGCGTTCTCCGCCAGCCACTCGGGATATTGCCCCAGCAGTTGGATACGCACGCGGGTGCCGGAAGGCGTGCGGCTCTCGTTATGCAGTTCCGGACAGAGCTTGTAGAACGATTTTACCGGCAGCAGTTGGTCCACCACGCGCAGAAATTCGGTGATGCACAGATCGTAATCATTCACTTCGGTCAGCAGCTCGCGCACTAAGGAATCGAGCACACCTTCCATCGGTGCCAGTAAAACACGCATATTGTTATCCGGAAAAAAAAGAGGCGCTATGGTAACGTCTTAGTATGCCGCTTTCCACTGCCAGTCGACACATCAGGAGGTGAATAATGAATACCAGGGATATCCAGCTAAAGCGTATCCAGCCGCCGCGCGGCTTCAGCGACGTACCGCCGGTCACGCTGACCGATGCCACCCTGCTTGAGCGCAAAACGAAGCTGCTCGAACGGATGCAGGAAGAACGTTTTGACGCGCTGATCATCTACGCCGATAAAGAGCACGGCAGTAATTTTGAATACCTGACCGGATTTATCCCACGTTTTGAGGAAGGTCTGCTGGTGCTGCATAAATCCGGGCACGCCACTGCGATCCTCGGTAATGAAAACCTGAAGATGGCGGCTCACTCGCGTATTCCGGTCACGCTAAAGCACTGCCCGCTGTTCTCGCTGCCGAATCAGCCAATGGATAACGAAAAACCGCTGGCACAACTGTTTAGCGAAACAGGGCTGAGCGCGATGTCGAAAGTGGGCCTCGTGGGCTGGAAGATGTTTACGGCGGCCGGGAGCGACAACACGAAGCTGTTCGACCTGCCGTGGTTTATCGTCGACGCAATAAAACAGAGCACTCACGCCGAGTTGATTAACGCCGCGCATCTGTTTATTGGCGGCGACAAAGGGGTGAGAGTGGTGAATAACGCCAACGAAATCGCCCATTATGAGTACGGCGCGAACCTGGCTTCTCGCTGCATGCTGGCAGCGCTGGATGCCGTTGAGGTGGGTATTCGTGAGGTGGAGCTGGGCGCGTTGCTCGCCGCCGAAGGGCAGGCACCGTCAGTCGTCACCATCGCCGCAACCGGGCAGCGTTTTGAGAAGGCTAACCTCTACCCTTCATGGAAAAAAGTCGAGCGCGGCCAGCCGCTGTCGATGACCACCGGGTTTAAGGGCGGGCTATCCAGTCGAACCGGGTTTGTCATTGCCGATGAAAGCGAGCTGCCTGAAAACCAGCGCGATTATTTAGACCGGGTGGCAAAGCCTTACTTCGGCGCGGTAGCAACGTGGCTTGAACATATTAAGATCGGTATGTCGGGCGGCGAGCTGTACGATTTAGTCGAACGCGTGCTGCCGAAAGCGCAATACGGCTGGCATCTGAATCCGGGGCACCTGAGCGCCGATGAGGAGTGGATGTCATCACCGGTTTATCCTGACTCCGCCGAGACGCTGAAAAGCGGCATGATCGTGCAGATCGATATTATTCCGTCGGTGCCGGGGTATACCGGGGTGAGCGCCGAAGAGAGCGTGGCGCTGGCGGACGCGGCGTTGCAGCAGCAGATCGCGCGGGATTATCCGCAACTGTGGGCGCGTATCGAAGCGCGCCGGGCGTATATTCGCGAGACATTGCATATTGCGTTGAGCGATGACGTGATACCGCTCTCTAACGCCGTGGGGTATCTGCGGCCGTTTATGTTAGCCAAAGATAAGGCGCTGGTGGGTTAGTTTGCGGCCCATTCGACCTCCTCTCCCTGAAGCTGTCTCTTATACACAATTCCCGACGACAGTTATCAGGGATGAGGGAGATGTATGCGGATTTATTACTCCGTTGCGCTCCTTATCCGGTTCCCGCCACATAAATTGCACGGGCGCAGGGAGCGCGCAAGGGGCGGCCAGTCGCCGCCGCCCCCTGCACCCCCGGGCTCTGGCGGCAAAATCGCCGCTTCGCGGTGCCCTCAGCTTATCCCTTACGGCTTTCGGGTCGGGCGCGAGGTAACATCCCTGTAAAGCCGCGCCCTCAGCCCACATCCCTGTGGGCTGCCCCGGCCTTCAGGGAACGCTTCGGCGATTTAGACGCCACCAACACCAGTGCGGTCTTTTAGTTAACAGCAAAAACCAGAGCCACTGAAACCGATGAGTCCCCGCTGGAAATCGGCGAACCGGAGAATGGAAGACAAGGTCAGGACGCCATGGATGGCGGACTGAGGCGAACCGAGACAGGACGTCGAGTTTCGCCGTGCCGTAGGCTGGAGTTCGTAGGTGAGCGTAGTGCGAAGCACCGATTTCCCCGCGGGGCCGCGGGGATTGTCAAGGGGGGCGCGGCCGCCCCCCTTGGCCCGTTCACCGGTGAAAAGACGTTATGTTCTGCCTGGCGTAAAGTGAACGGAACCTTTCACCTGACTAATATATATTCGGTCCTGTCCCACTAATTTTTGTATAAGAGGCAATCCTTAAAAGAGAAAGCCCATCGCGGCTATCGCGGTTCCAGACAGTTATCTTCTTTCCAGCCGTACAGCCACTCAATCCCACGGTAAAACTCGTCCTGGGTTTTCCCTTTCCACAGCAGGTTACGCACCTGACGCTCAACGCCCGCCGCATGGTACAGGCGGCCCATTTCGCGGGTGGACCAGACGATACGTGCGGTACGCGGAATACGCACAGACTCGTACAGTGCAAACGCGCGGGCGGCATCACCGTCACACTGCGTCAGCGCTTTACCCAGCGTCACCGCATCTTCCAGCGCCATGCAGGCGCCCTGCGCCATATACTGGGCTACCGGGTGTGCGGCATCGCCCACCAGCGTAATGCGATCGTTACCCCACTTCTCCACCGGCTCGCGGTCGGCGGTGGACCAGCGTCGCCAGGAGGTCGGTTTGTCCAGCATCTGGCGCGGACGCGGGTGAATGCCTTTGAAGTACGACATCACTTCTTCTTTACTGCCGTCGCGCACGCCCCACTCTTCCGTCTCGCGGCTGTGGAAGGTCACGACCAGGTTATACTGTTTACCGCCGCGCAGCGGATAGTGCACCAGGTGACAGTGTGGGCCTGCCCACAGCACCGGCGCGTTGATGCGCAGGTCTTCCGGCATATCGTCGCGTTCCACCACCGCGCGGTACACCACGTGACCGGTGACGCGCGGCGTATCGCCGAGCAGGCTCTGACGCACCACAGATTTCACGCCGTCGCAGCCGATCAGAATATCCGCCGTCCAGCTATTGCCCTTATCATCAAATACGGTGACATCATCCGCCGTCTGACGAATGTCCACCACATGAGTGGAAGTGCGATATTTCACCCCCGGATGCTGGAGTGCCGCTTCCCAGACCGTGGCATGGATATCCACACGGTGAATAACCGCATACGGGCCGCCGAAGTGATCGCGGAACGCCTGTCCCGTCTCAATATGGATCACCTCTTCACCGTTGACCGCATCCATCATCGTGATGTGATCGGTAAAGACCGCACGCTGACGGGCGACGTCGCCCACACCCAGGCTATCGAGCGCGGAAAACGCGTTCGGCCCCAGCTGGATCCCGGCGCCAATTTCGCCGATCTCATGCGCCTGCTCCAGCAGCATCACCTGAATGCCCTGACGCGCCAGCGACAGCGCGGTGGCCGCACCGCCAATACCGCCGCCGACAATGATTGCACGCGTGACTTTTGCCATGATAATTCTCCTTTTCTGACTACGCCGGGATCTTGTCCTGCTGGTTTTCCGGAGCGGCGGCGATAAACGCCGGCAGCGCCGTACAGGCGTCATAGACCGCTTTACAGCGCGGGAATCCGCTCAGATCGCAGCCCATGCGCTCGGCGTTAGCCCACTGCGGCACCAGGCAGCAGTCGGCGAGCGTCGGCGCATCGCCAAAACAAAACGCCCCGGATTGGCTTCGACGCAGCAGTTGCTCAACCGCGCTTAGCCCCTGCTGGATCCAGTGTGCATACCAGCGTTTTTTCTGTTCTTCACTGACCTTCAGCTCATCGCTGAGATAGCGCAATACGCGCATGTTGTTGATGGGGTGGATGTCGCAACAGATGGCGTACACCACTTCCAGCACGCGCATGCGCTGCGGATCGTTCGCCGGTAGCAGCGGCGTCTGCGGGAAATGTCTGTCCAGCCAGTCAATAATCGCCAGCGATTGCCCCAGCGACTCACCGTCGTCGGTAATCAGCGCAGGCACCAGCCCCACCGGGTTCAGGCGGCGGTACTCCAGCGCGTTCTGCTGGCCGATACGGATGTTGACGCCTACCGTCTGGTGGTCAATGCCCTTCAGCGCCATCGCAATACGGACGCGGTAAGAGGCCGAACTATTAAAAAAACTGTACAGCTTCATCAGTCACCTCAAACAATTTTCACCGCAATGGGCGTTAACCCTTCGACGTTACCGGTGATGGTTTCGCCCTTCACCACCGCGCCCACACCTTCCGGCGTACCGGTGAAGATCAGGTCGCCCGGTTGCAGCTCGAAGAAGCCGGACAGATAGCTGATGGTCTCTTTCACATCCCAAATCAGATGTTCAATATCGCTGCGCTGGCGATCTTTGCCATCAACCTGCAGCCAGATTGGCGCTTTTTCCAGCGACGGCGCGTCGGCGACTTTATGCAGCGGCGCAATCGGCGCAGAGAGGTCAAATGCCTTGCCGATTTCCCACGGACGCCCCATCTGACGCATCTCCATCTGGCGGTCGCGGCGGGTCATATCCAGACCGGTGGCGTAGCCCCAGATGTACTCTTCGGCTTTTTCCAGCGGGATATCGCTTCCTTTTTTACCAATGGCAACCACCAGCTCAATTTCATAGTGATAGTTGTCGGTCTGCGCCGGGTAGGCCAGGTTCAGGGTTTCGCCCGCGGCAACGGGGACCACCGCATCGGCCGGTTTGCAGAAGAAGAACGGCGGTTCGCGATCCGGATCAAAGCCCATTTCACGGGCGTGAGCGGCATAGTTACGGCCTACGCAGTAAACGCGGCGTACCGGGAACTGCTCATCGCTGCCAACAACCGGAATCGCTACCGGGGCCTGGGGTTCAAATACGTATTTGCTCATTTTTCTTCTCCTGATTAATAGCGCGCTTCGCGGAACAGACCCAGGGCTTCCTGGACAGGTCGGTCCGAGAAACTGAATAGCACTGTCTCTTCGGGCGTGTTGAACGACACGCTGTGCCAGGTCGGCACAACAAAAATATCTTTCGCTTTAAAGCTGAAGGTCTGCTCACCGATGGTCACTTCGCCGCTGCCTTCCACCACGTGGTAGATGGTGCTGTCGGTGGTCCGCGCCTGACGCGACTGGAAGCCTTTCGGCAGCAGTTGCAGGAAAGCGCCCATCGACGGCATCGGGTAGCCGCCGGTGACGGGGTTGACGTAACGCATCTTGTAGCCATCCCACTCGTCGGCCTCGCCCAGACGCATCAGGTCATGCAGCGCCTCGCGGCTGCGGTCATAGCGGTAGTTGAAAATCGGCGATGAGTTGCCCACCTGGTGGCGCAGCGGCAGCATGTTGGCGGCGTAGCGCGGCAGGTAATCCCCCTCTTTACGCGTCACCGGTTGCTGTTCCTCCGGGTAATCTTCGGCAAAGCCGCAGCCGAGATAGTTCACCAGCGGCAGGTCCAGACCGTCGAGCCAGATAACCGGTTCGTCGCCCGGGTTGCCGTGGTCGTGCCAGCGCCACTGCGGGGTGAGGATAAAGTCACCGGGGCTCATCTGGGTGCGCTCTCCGTCAACGGCGGTAAACGCGCCATGACCTTCCACCACAAAACGCAGTGCCGACTGGTTATGGCGATGGCTTGGCGCCACCTCGCCCGGCATGATCAGCTGCAGGCCCGCATACAGCGACGAGGTAATCGATGACTGACCGCGCAGGCCGGGGTTTTCCAGCACCAGCACGCGGCGCACCGCCTCTTTCGCGCCAATCAGCGTGCCGCTTTCCAGCAGCAGCGGGCGAATTTCCTGGTAGTTCCAGTAGGCCGGTGCGCAGTTGGCGTTCGGCGTTTTAGGCACCAGGTGATGCAACGATTCCCACAGCGGCGTCAGGTTTTGCCCGGAAATGTGCTGGTTGAACTGTTGGCGATCGTGTTTTACATCCGCGGTCATTATTATTCTCCTTAACTTTTCACCGCGCCCATAACGGGCTGCGATTCGGGTACTCGGGATGACTGGCGTACGACCAGCGTCAGCAATGTCAGCATGACGGCGCTAACGGCGGCCGGTACGGCAATCACAAAAAACAGGGTGTCGAATGAGAAATTCATCGCCATCATCATGCCGCCGGAGACCGAACCGACGATGGCGCCACAGCGGCCAATGGCGTTGGACCAGCTCACGCCGGTGGCGCGGCTTTGCGTGGGATAGAGCGTCGCGGTCAGCGCGTTAAGCCCCACCTGCGACCCGCTGATACCGATGCCGGTGCCAAAAATCGCCAGCGCCATCAGCCACAAACCGTTTTCGCTCAGGCCAATCATCACAATGCATACCGCACCCAACGCATAGCTGACGGCCAGCACCCAGAAAGGATTGAATTTATCCATCAGTACGCCCAACAACAGCGCGCCCAGCGTACCGCCGACCTGGAACGCCGCCGTCACCCACGAGGCGTGTTGCAAATCGATACCACGATGGTTCAACAGCGTCGGCATCCAGCTCGAAAGCAGGTAGATGATCAGCAAACTCATAAAGAACACCACCCACAGCATCAGCGTGATGGTGAGCTGACGCCCGGCGAATAGCTGGCTGATGCTGCCCTTTTGCGTGGCGGCGGGCTCATCCAGCCAGAACTCGGTGTCTTCGTAGCGCTCGCCGGTCATGGCACTGAGCGTACGGCTGATTTGTGCTGGCGGACGCTGACGACGGACCAGCCAGCGCGGCGACTCCGGCAGCGCGACCAGCAGGCCGAAGAACAGCGCCAGCGGCAGCACGCCGCCCAGCACCAGAATGCCATGCCAGCCAATCACCGCCACCAGCTGCGCGCTGACGATACCGCCGAGCGCCGAACCGAGGGTAAAGCCGCAGAACATCAGGGTGACCAACGCACCGCGACGGCGGGACGGCAGATATTCCGAGGTCATAGTAATGGTGTTAGGCATCGCGCCGCCGAGGCCGAGGCCGGTTAAGAAGCGCAGTACAATTAACATTTCCAGATTGGGCGAGAAGGCGGACAACAGGCTGAAGAGGCCGAACAGCGCGACGCACCATTCAATCACCCGTTTACGCCCAAGTTTGTCGGAGAGCGGGCCACACAGCAGCGCGCCTGCGGTCAGGCCCAGCAAACCGGCGCCAAACAGCGGGGCAAGATCGGCGGCGCTCAGTTGCCAGTGTTCACGAATGGCCGGGGCGATAAAGCCGATGGCGGCGGTATCAAACCCGTCCATCATCACCACCAGGAAACAGCAAATAATGACGCGCCACTGCATCGCGCCGATAGGGGCGGCGTCGATTAGCGCCTGAAGTTCACGTCGTTGCGTCATAGGGAGGGCCTCGGTAAATGCAGGTTATCCATTTCGCCGTTCGCGCGTCTGGCCCGAACGGCACAGGGTAAGATGTTTCTTTTTTTGCTTTTATGTTGCCATTTTGTGATAAGAGAAATGAGTTGTACAATGGCATTTCATGCTTAACCATAACCTGGAGGTTATACCTGATGGCGGACTGGACGCAGAAACTGAAGCTACATCATTTGCATATCCTGGTGGCGCTCGGCGAGCAGGGAAATCTCACCCAGGTGGCGAAAAGAATGCACATCACGCAGCCCGCGCTGTCGAAGTGGCTGACCCAGTTTGAGGAAGAGTTGGGTCTGACGCTGTTCGAGCGGCACAGTAAAGGGTTACGTCCGTCGGAAGGCGGCAAGCTGCTGCTTCAGCACGCCCAGCGGCTAATCAACGATATCGAACGTTCACAGTTTGAGATGGAGCGCTTTAAGCAAGGCGGGCTGGTCGGCAGCCTGAAAATTGGCTGCTCGCCGGTGGCCACCGACTGCGTTTCCCAGGCGATTTTCCCACTGCTGGCCGAAATGCCGACGCTACATCTGAATATTGAAGAAAAGGTAATGACGCCGCTGCTGCATGATTTACAGTCCGGCGTGGTGGATGTGGTGGTGGGACGTATCGGCGGCCGGGCACTGGAACTGCCTCTGAACTATGAAGTGCTGTATACCGAACCGGTGTGCTTTGTGGCGCGCACCGACCATCCGCTGGCGCACCTCCCCAGCCTGACCTGGAACGATCTGGCCCCGTGGCGCTGGATAGTCTGGCCAAACGGCACACCCATCCGCCAGAGTATCGATAATGCGCTGGTGGAAAACGGCGTGATGTTGCCGGAAAATACCATCGAATCAGCGTCCATGAACATCAGCGTTAACCTGCTGCAAAGCAGCGATATGATTTCGATTCTCTCCTTACGTCTGGCCGAACGCTATCAACGTCAGGGACAGCTCTCGATTCTGGCGCTGCCGCGCATTGAGCAGAAAGGCAGCGTTGGCGTATTCTGGCGCAAGAAGGATCTCCCGTCGCTGGCGCTGAGCCGTTTTCTCCACTTTTTATCGCATCCGGTACACCATGAGGGCTAACCCGCGGATAAATGGCTGATGTTCCGCTTATCTATATCAGCTATGCTCAGATTTCATGTTGTGATCGGTAGCACATTTCAGGGTTTAATTGTATGATGAATGCATTCCACCAAAGGTGAATCCCATGCTCAAATCACTGAATATTATCTGGCAATACCTGCGTGCATTCGTGCTGATTTACGCCTGCCTTTATGCCGGAATTTTTGTTTCTTCGCTGCTGCCCATCACCATCCCCGGTAGCATTATCGGCATGCTTATCCTGTTCGTCCTGCTGGCGTTGCAAATTCTGCCCGCCAAATGGGTCAACCCCGGTTGCTACGTGCTTATTCGCTATATGGCGCTGCTGTTTGTGCCGATTGGCGTTGGCGTGATGCAGTATTTCGCGCTGCTCAGCGCGCAGTTTGGCCCGGTGGTAGTCTCCTGCACGATCAGTACCCTGGTGGTGCTGGTCGTGGTGAGCTGGAGCTCACATCTGGTACACGGGGAACGTAACGTCGTTGGGCAAGAAGAGGCGAAAAAATAATGCTCCATTATATATGGTGGTCGCTGCCGCTGACCCTGGTTGTCTTTTTTGCCGCCCGTAAGCTGGGCGCGCGTTTCAAAATGCCGCTGCTCAACCCGCTGCTGGTTTCTATGGTGGTGATCATTCCGTTCCTGATGCTGACCGGAATCCCGTACGACCACTATTTCAAAGGCAGCGAAGTACTGAACGATCTGCTGCAACCGGCGGTGGTCGCCCTCGCCTACCCGCTGTACGAACAGCTGCACCAGATTCGCGCGCGCTGGAAATCCATCATCACTATCTGCTTTATCGGTAGCGCGGTGGCGATGATTACCGGCACCACCGTGGCGCTGATGATGGGCGCATCGCCGCAAATTGCCGCCTCTATTCTGCCGAAATCGGTCACGACCCCGATTGCGATGGCGGTGAGCGGCAGCATCGGCGGTATTCCAGCCATTAGCGCGGTGTGCGTGATTTATGTCGGGATCCTCGGCGCGGTATTTGGCCATACGCTGCTGAATCTGATGCGCATTACCACTAAAGCCTCACGCGGCCTGTCGATGGGCACCGCGTCGCACGCCCTCGGTACCGCCCGCTGCGCGGAGCTGGACTACCAGGAAGGGGCATTTAGTTCACTGGCTTTGGTCATCTGCGGGATTATTACCTCGCTGATCGCACCATTCCTGTTCCCGATTATTCTGGCGGTCGTGGGATAAAACGAGACAAATCACACATTTTTGGTTGAGATTGCATGCGTTGCACTAGCAATGAGATATTGATCACTTATTGTCGCGTTCGTGCCCCGTACACTACGATCCCATTACATTGTTATGAGGCACAACGCCATGCATCCACGTTTTCAATCTGCTTTTACGCAACTGGCGGCAGACCTGCAGACCGCTATCGCTCCGCTGTTAGCCGATCCGCACTTCCCTGCCCTGTTAAGCGCCGGGCAGGTCTCATCGCTGCAACAGGCGACGGGGTTGGACGAAGACGCGCTCGCTTTCGCGCTCCTGCCACTGGCGGCCGCTTGCGCCCGCGCAGACCTCTCTCACTTTAACGTTGGCGCGATTGCCCGCGGTGTCAGCGGCACCTGGTATTTCGGCGGCAACATGGAATTCCTTGGCGCGACCATGCAACAAACGGTTCATGCCGAGCAAAGCGCCATCAGCCATGCCTGGCTGCGCGGTGAAAAAGCGCTGCAAGCGATTACCGTCAACTACACGCCGTGCGGCCACTGCCGTCAGTTTATGAACGAGCTGAACAGCGGACTGGCGCTGCGTATCAATCTGCCGGGCCGTCAGCCACACACGTTGCAGGATTACCTGCCGGACGCCTTTGGCCCGAAAGATCTGGAGATCAAGACCCTGCTGATGGACGCACAGGATCACGGTTATCCGCTCGAGGGCGACGCACTAGCACAGGCTGCGATTCGAGCCGCGAATCAGAGCCATACCCCGTACAGCCAATCGCCGTCTGGCGTCGCGCTGGAGTTACGCGATGGCACCATTTTCAGCGGCAGCTACGCTGAAAACGCCGCGTTTAACCCAACGCTGCCACCGTTGCAGGGCGCACTGAACCTGCTGAGCCTGAACGGCTACGACTACCCGGATATTCAGCGCGCCATTCTGGCAGAACGCGCCGACGCGCCGCTGATTCAGTGGGATGCCACCGCCGCGACGCTGAAAGCGCTCGGCTGCCACAATATCGATCGCGTTCTGTTGGCATAACCCAATAAGCGCAGCGCCATCAGGCTGACTGGCGCGGATTGCCGGATGGCGGCTTTGCCTTATCCGGCCTACAAACGGTAATCCGCCTCCGTTGTCTAATTTCCCCGCAATTAAACGATGGTTTCTTGCGCTTGCCCGACGGGTAAAGTAGCCTGATGTCTCCCTCGTCCACGGTTGAGCCAAGTTCATGTTAAAGCGTGTGTTATACAGCCTGTTAGTCCTGTGCGGCCTGCTGCTGTTGACCGTGCTGGGTCTCGATCGCTGGATGAGCTGGAAAACAGCGCCCTACATCTATGACGAGCTGCAAGATCTCCCCTACCGTCAGGTGGGTGTGGTGCTCGGCACCGCGAAGTACTATCGCACCGGCGTGATCAACCAGTATTACCGTTACCGTATTCAGGGTGCTCTTAACGCCTACAACAGCGGCAAGGTTAACTATCTGCTGCTGAGCGGCGATAACGCGCTGCAAAGCTATAACGAACCGATGACCATGCGCCGCGATCTGATCAAAGCCGGCGTGGCGCCGGAAGATATCGTGCTGGATTACGCCGGCTTCCGTACGCTCGATTCCATCGTCCGTACCCGTAAAGTGTTCGACACCAACGACTTCATCATCATTACCCAGCGCTTCCATTGCGAACGCGCGCTGTTTATCGCCCTGCATATGGGCATTCAGGCGCAGTGCTATGCGGTGCCATCACCGAAAGATATGTGGAGCGTTCGTCTGCGTGAATTTGGCGCCCGCTTTGGCGCGCTGGCCGATCTTTACCTGTTTAAGCGCGAGCCGCGCTTCTTAGGCCCGCTGATCCCGATTCCTGCCCAGCAGGAAGTACCGGATGATGCGCAGGGATACCCGGCGGTAACGCCGGAGCAGCTGCTGGAACTGCAGAAGAAAAAATCCTGATAACCTCAACGCTTAAACGTAAAAAAGCCCGGTTCAAACGCCGGGCTTTTTGCCTAATGTATATGTTATTTCTTACGCGCGTATTTCAGTGAATCCAGCGCCACCGCGAAGATAATAATCGCGCCTTTGATAATGTACTGCCAGTACGGGTTGACGCCGATATAGGTCAGACCGTAGTTGATAACGGTGAAGATGATAACACCGGTCACCACGCCGAGCACCGTACCCACGCCACCGCTGAATGAAACCCCACCCACCACGCAGGCCGCGATAGCATCCAGTTCGTACATAAAGCCGAGGTTGTTGGTTGCTGAGCCGATACGCCCCGCTTCCAGCATCCCGCCGAAGGCGTAGAACACGCCTGACAGCGCATAAATCACCAGCAGGTTCAACGCAACGTTCACACCGGAGACTTTCGCCGCTTCCGGGTTGCCGCCGATAGCAAAGATGTTTTTACCAAAGCGAGTCTTGTTCCACAGGATCCAGACAAACCCAACGGCAATCAACGCGTAGAAGGTAATGTACGACAGGCGGAAGCTACCGAGTGCGACAAACCCTTGCGTGAAGGTCGAGAAGCCGCTGTCAAAGCCGGAAATCGGCGACGCGCCCACGAAGTCGTAGTACAGGGAGTTAATGCCGTAAACGATGATCATCGTACCCAGCGTGGTGATGAACGGCGTCACGTTCAGGTAAGCGATGATAATCCCGTTAATCAGGCCGATCACCGCGCCAATCGCGCAAACAATCAGGATAACCACAAAGATTGGCATCGTCGCCATTTCCGGGAACACCTTGTTGGCGTTCTCCATCGACTGCAACAGCGTCGCGGCAATCACCGCCGCGAGGCCGACCTGACGACCCGCCGACAGGTCGGTACCCTGGGTCACAATCAGCCCGGCAACGCCGAGGGCAATAATAATACGTACAGAAGACTGAGTCAGGATGTTACTAAGGTTCAACAAACTTAAGAAAGTCGGGTCCTGGATAATAATAATAGCCAGCAGAACCAAAAGAACAACGTAAATACCGCCATCTTTCAGATAAGTGAGAAAGCTTTTTTTATTTAACGCACTCATGTCGAGCCCCTGAAATTAAAGGTGCAATGACGCAAGACGGAGAATTTCGTTTTGCGTTGCGGTTTTCGTTTCTACAATTCCGGCAACCAGGCCATTACTCATGACAAGGATACGGTCAGTAATACCCAGCAGCTCTGGCATTTCTGAAGAAATAATAATGATCCCTTTATCTTTCTTTGCCAGCTCGGCGATTAATTGATAAATTTCAAATTTTGCACCCACGTCGATACCGCGAGTCGGCTCATCCAGCATCAGAATTTCAGGCTGAGTTAACAGCCAGCGTCCAATAATGACCTTCTGCTGGTTACCACCGGATAACGAACCAATTTGCGTGTGATGCCCTGGGGTTTTTACGCGCATCGAGTCGATAACCCATTGGGTATCGCTCTTCATGCGTGAATTATCCAGCAGGCCCACTTTGTTTTTATAACTCTTGATATTCGAAATTAAAGAGTTAAAGCCAATATCAAGGTAAGCATAAATACCGGTTGAGCGGCGTTCTTCGGTAACAAGCGCAAAACCGTTATTAATCGCTTCGTTGGCGCTATGGTTGTTGATTTTCTTACCGTGCAGGGTAATGGTCCCGCTCGACTTTTCACGTACGCCAAACAGCGTTTCAACGATATCGGTACGCTTGGCGCCCACCAGCCCGGCGATACCGAGGATTTCCCCTTTGCGCAACTGGAATGATACGTCGCGAATCGACGGCTGGCGCAGGGATGTCAGGTGCTGCACGTCGAGGATCACTTCCCCCGGTACGTTCTGCCTGTCCGGGAAGCGCTGGTTTAGCGAGCGCCCTACCATCATGGCGATGATCTTGTCCATATCCAGCCCTTCCAGCGGCTGGGTAGCAATCCACTGCCCGTCGCGCAGAACGGTGATTTCGTCGCACAGCTGGAAGATTTCTTCCATTTTGTGCGAAATATAGACGATGCCGCAGCCACGATCTTTCAGCTTACGGATAATGGTGAACAGATGGTTCACCTCTTTCTCCGTCAGCGATGAGGTCGGTTCATCCATAATCACGATTTTGGCGTTATAGGAGAAGGCTTTAGCGATTTCAATCATCTGCATCTGCGAAACAGATAACGTGCCCACGCGCGCACGCGGGTCAATATCAATATCCAGCTCGTCAAAGATGGCTTTGGTATCGCGATACATTTTGTCCTGATCGACAAACATGCCTTTGGTGGGATAACGTCCCAGCCACATGTTATCCATCACGGAGCGTTGTAATACCAGGTTCAGTTCCTGGTGGACCATCGAAATACCGTTTTCCAGCGCCTCTTTAGCGGAATGAAAATCGATTTCCTTGCCCTGGAAGAGAATGCTGCCGGAATCTTTTTGATAGATCCCAAATAGGCATTTTAATAACGTTGATTTGCCCGCACCGTTCTCACCCATTAATGCATGGATAGAGTGTGGACGAACTCTCAGGTTAACATTATCGAGTGCTTTTACGCCGGGAAAAGACTTGTTGATCTGGCTCATTTCCAACAAGAATTCACCTGACGGCTCTCTATTATTGTTGTCCATATATATACCTGGCCGCGATAATTCTGAGTCAGTATTTATGGGGCACACCGATGTGCGCCCCATATATTTAAAGATTACTTACCGGTGAATTGGCTAAGGTTATCTTTATCTACGCCAACGTATGGAACGCGGACGATTTTGTTTTCAATTTTCCAGGTGGTGCCATCAGCGGCGCCTTTACCTTCAGCCAGGTTTTTCGCCAGGTCGAAAGTGGCTTTCGCCTGGTTATTTGCATCGTTCAGCACGGTACCGGCCATCGCACCCGATTTAACCAACGCCAGCGCTTCCGGCAGGGCATCGACGCCAAACACCGGGATAGAGGATTTGTTGTGCGCTTTCAGCGCTTCAACCGCACCCATCGCCATCGCGTCGTTGTTGGCAATCACGACTTCAATTTTGTTGGCGTTCGGGCCAGACAGCCAGGCGTCCATTTTATCTTTCGCCTGAGCGGTATCCCACATTGCGGTATCCAGCTGCAGCTGCTGGGTTTTCAGGCCTTTGTCGTTCAGCTCTTTGATAACGTAGGTGGTACGCGCTTCCGCGTCCGGGTGGCCTGGTTCGCCTTTCAGCAGTACGAACTGAATCTGACCGTCTTTGTTCAGGTCCCAGTTCGGGTTCGCCGCCCAATGCTTAGCAATCAGGTCGCCCTGGATAATACCGGACTCTTTTGAATCGGTACCGACATAGAAGGCTTTGTCATAGCTATCCAGCGCTTTACGTGAAGGTTCTTTGTTGAAGAAAACGATCGGCACGTTCTGGCCGCGCGCTTTTTCAATCACCGTGCCCGCCGCTGCCGGGTCAACCAGGTTGATCGCCAGCGCTTTCACGCCTTTTGCCAACAGCACGTCAATCTGGTCGTTCTGCTTGGACTGGTCGTTCTGGGAGTCGTTCATCAGCAGCTGAACATCCGGGGCAGATTTGCCGTCTTTCTCAATCGCCTTGCGCACAACGGACATGAAGTTGTCGTCGTATTTATAGATAGTCACACCGATACGGGTATCGGCAGCGTGCGCTGCGGCACCGAAAAACATACTGGCCATCAGAGCAGACAGGGTTAACACCTTCTTATTCATGGTATCTCCGGTTTTATTATGCAGGGTAGTACGGGTGAAAATAGTCGGCGGGCATGGTTAATGGAATGTTACCACCCGACGAAATTCACTGATCAAAATTTGTTCTTCCGTGTTGAGTAACGATCCAGAGTACGATTTATTCTGTGTTTGCAGCTGGTCTACGCTATAAAAAGTGATTAATCACCGTTACATCATGTTTCAGCCTGATAAACGCTGCCACTATAGCCATCGCGATGTTAACAATCTGTGAATTTACTCACAGATTGAAAACGGTTACATCGGATTAACAACTTAGTTCGTGATGGGATGCACAAATTGCCGCTGAGCCACCGAGTGGCGGCGAACCAGGGTCGGCATAAAACAATGCGTAGCGTCACCGTCGAGCTTTCCTGCAGCACCGAGTAACGCCAGTTCAGTGGCTTGTTTTGCCATAGAAACAATCGGATAGCGCACGGTGGTGAGTTGAGGATCGGTATAGCGCGCAATCGGGATATCATCAAAACCAATCACCGAAACCTGCTGCGGTACCGCAATACCGTTATCTTTGAGCGCGCTTAGCGCCCCGGCGGCCATGTTATCGTTATACGCAAAAACCGCCGTCAGTCCGGCGTTGCGCCCGAGCAGTTCAACCATTGCCGCCTCACCGCCCTGCATATCTGGCGTCCCGGTGCCAACCCAACTGTCCGGCGCCACGATGCCCTGTTCCAGTAAGGCTCGCGCCCACCCTTCCCGACGCATGTCGTCATCTTCGATGTTGTGACTGGAGGCCAGGTAGCCGATACGCTGATGGCCATGATTGAGCAGCATTCGGGTGCCCATCAACGCGCCACTGACGTTGTCGAGGCAAACGCAGCGGTGCGCATAGCCGGGGACGATACGATTGATTAGCACCATGCCGGGCATCTGAGCCATGAACTCGCTCAACTCCCGATCGCTTAACGCTTTTGAATGGACGATCAGCGCGCTACAGCGCTGACGTATCAACACTTCAATGGCGTTACGTTCTTTGTCCGCTTCATGATAGCTGTTGCCAATCAGTACATTTTTTTGATACTGCTGGGCCACTGTATCAACCGCTTTCACCAGCGCCCCGAAGAAAGCATCGGAGACGTCCATCACCACCACACCAATGGTATCGCTGACCTGGGTGGCCAGCGCCTGCGCGTTGGCGTTTGGCCGATAGCCTAACGCGGCAACCGCTTTCATCACTGCCTCGCGGGTATCCTGGCTTACCAGTGCGCTGTTGTTCAGCACCCGGGAGACGGTAGCAACGGAAACGCCAGCCTGGCGCGCGACATCACGAATGGTGACCATACTCACCGCCCGATTGAATAGTGCTGCAGTTCACGTGACACCTCCTGGGTCCATCAAGATGCGCTATTCTGGCAGCGAGCTGGCGGCAACTACGTGAGGGCGGTCACACGTCTGGAAACGGTTACATCCATTTTGTTAATGGTTGTGATCTCGATCGTTATCTAAATGTATTGCGGAATGAAACACCAGCGGCTTTCGCCGTCAACTGCCGCCATAGCCATTCCACCGGCCCCTGACGGAAGCGACGCAGACACAACACGGAAAAGACGAGGTTGACCAGCCAGACAGGAACCACGAAAGCCAGCAACGTCAGGCGATCGAATTCCATAAACAGACCGAAATGATAGAAGAGCGTGGTGCAGATGAGCGTTTGCAGCAGATAGTTAGTGAGCGCCATACGGCCCACGCAGACAACGGCTGCAGCAAGTTTAGAACGGCTGATTTGCGGCCAGTAGCCATAGGCCAGCGCCGCATAGCCCAGTGTCTGAATGGGTGCGCTGATTTCCCGCGGGACCTGTAACAAGAAAGCGCACCAGCGGTAGTCCCAGCCGAGATGCCACTGCGCGGCAATCGCAGGCAGATTAATCACCATACCGAGCGGAATACAAATGCCCGCACAGCGGCGATAATGACGGAGGCTGAACTGCCCTTTCAGCCAGCCGCAGCGCATCAGCGCCGCCCCCATCAGCATCATGCCCGCCAGCTGCCAGCCATACTGCGCGCCCAGCGCCAGCAGGTTAGCGGATAACATATCAGCGCGATTGCTGAACGCCTCCAGCCCGCCGTTCAGCTTCCAGTAGTGTTCATACAGCAGACTGGAAGCATCCGGCACCCATGAACGGCTCTGGCCGCTGTCGGCAATCAACCCCAGCAGGATCAGCACGGCTACGCCGACGACATAGAGCATCACGCCGGTATTAAACAACGCTTTGACTTCCCCGGCGTCACGCACCAGCCGCCAACAGATAAGCCCTACCAGCGCGTAGGCCAGCAGAATATCACCGTCCCAAAACAGCAACGCATGGATAAAGCCCAGCAGCGCCAACAGCGTTAAGCGGCTTTGGATCCAACGTGAACCGCGCGGTAGCAGTAGCTGGAGCCCGGCGCCAAACAAAAGCGCGAAGAGCGTCAGGAATTTGACCTGAGCAAAGAGATCGAGAATGGCCCACGTCCAGGCATCGCGCGAGGTGACCTCGCCGTACCAGGCCGGGTTAAGATAGGCGGCCTTCGGCAAGCCGAAGGCGCTGATGTTCAGCAGCAGAATCCCCAGAATGGCAACGCCACGAATAAAATCCAGCGTGACGTTTCTCTCCATGTCCCCTGCTCCGCTGATGTATTAGTTGTGGTGACGCACCGCGCGCAAGAACTCCTGGCGGGTGTTCTGGCTGGACTTGAACAGACCGCCGAGCGACGTGGTCGTGGTCGCGCTGGTGGCATCGCGAATGCCGCGCGCTTTCACGCAGTAGTGCACCGCGTCAATGGAGACCGCCACGTTGTTGGTCCCCAGCAGCGTTTGCAGCGCAGTCAGGATTTGCTGCGTTAAACGCTCCTGCACCTGCGGGCGCTGAGCGAAAAACTGCACGATACGGTTAATTTTCGACAAGCCAATCACCGAATCTTTCGGGATATAGGCGACGGTCGCCTTACCATCAATGGTCACAAAGTGATGTTCGCAGGTGCTGGTTAGCGTGATATCGCGCACGGTCACCATTTCGTCGACCTTCATTTTGTTTTCAATGACGGTAATTTTCGGGAAATTGGCGTAATCCAGACCAGAGAAAATCTCGTCCACATACATTTTGGCGATGCGGCGCGGCGTTTCCATCAGACTGTCATCACTTAAATCGAGATTCAGCAACTGCATGATCTCAGTCATATGTCCGGTAATCAGGCGCTTACGGGTTTCATTATCCATTTCGCGCACCGGTGGGCGCAGCGGGGTTTCCAGACCACGGGCGACCAACGCTTCGTGTACCAGGACCGCTTCTTTACTCAGTGATGACATTATTATTTCTCCTGCAGGTGTGCACTTTGCTTTTGTCGGTGCAAAGTTTGCACTCATTGTGCGTGAGGCGACGCACAGAATCCAGTATTCGTCGCGATAATTATTGCAATCGTTCTTACTTTTCAGGCTGCGGACGCCAGACCAGCGCGCCACCAATCAGTAGCGCAACCGCAGCAATCCCCAGCGCGGGCTCCAGTCGCTGGGTCAGCCAGGTCGAGAGCGCCGAAGTCATTGGCCCTATCAGTTGCCCGACGGCATAGCCGGTGGTCAGCAGCCCGGCCATATAGCGGGCGTGATTTGGCGCCAGCTCGCGGCCATAAAGCAGAGAGAGTTGTACCGCAGCGAGGAATCCGCCGCCAACCAGCAGCGCGCCGACAACCAGCCCGCTCATCCCCGGCAGCAGCCAGGCGGCCAGCACGCCGACGCCCTGCAGCCACAATACTATCGCCAACCGCTGGTGCGTGTGACCCAGGCCACGCGTAGCAATACTCAGCGCAATCCCTGTTGCCCCCGCGAGGCCAAAAACCGGCCAGATAAACTGAGCAAACAGGCTGTCCGGGAAACGCTGGCTGGCCATTTGCGATAAGAAGGTGGCAGGCAGAATATAGCCAAAGCCCGCCAGGCTGTAGCTCCACACCAGCCGCTTCAGGTTGCGGGTTAAGGTTAATGGCTCCGGCTTTTCACCGCTACGGTGCAGTTCGCCGGGCCGCGGCAACCAGCGGCCAATCAACGCCACCAGCAGCAGCGCCAGCACGCCGTACAGCTGCCAGCCCGCCGCCGCGCTCAGCGCCTGCGCATGAATAAATACGCCCAGCAGGCCGCTTATCGCGATCCCCGCCCCCGGCCCGGCAAACACAGCCGCACTGAGCCCCGGCCTGGCATAGTGCGCCAGCCGTTCATTCACCCATGCCGCCGTCAGCACCATCGACCAGCCGCTCATGCAGCCGATAACAAAACGTAGCGCACCGTGCAGCCAGGCGTTATCCGCCAACGCGGATAGAAAGGTCAGCGCCACCGCACCAATGATGCCAAGATACAGTCGGGCCTCAACGCCACGATGGGTACGCATAGCATCCCAGGCTCCCACCAGGTAACCCAGATAGTTAAGCGCCGCCACCAGCCCGGCGCTGGTCAGCGTCAGCTCACCTTCCGCAATCATCAGCGGCACCTGAGGCGTAAAAGCAAAGCGCCCAATCCCCATCGTTGCCACTAGCACCAGAAAGCCGCTGAGCGCAATTCGTACCGGCATGAAAGCCTCAAATGTGAATGTAAAGTTATCTTTATGATGCAACATGTAAATGTTATGCGGAAGTGAAAGTTACTCACCAGCGATGAATTATCTGTATGATGGGACTATTAATTCTGACCAAAACCGCGAGGAGCCCGCATGGAAATGCTTGAAGAGCACCGCTGTTATGGCGGCTGGCAGCAGCGCTGGCAGCACCATTCCACCACGCTGAACTGCCCGATGACGTTCAGCCTGTTTTTGCCACCGGAAGGCAAAAAAACGCCGCCGCCAGTGCTGTACTGGCTGTCCGGTCTGACCTGCAACGACGAGAACTTCACCACCAAAGCGGGCGCGCAGCGTGTTGCCGCAGAATTGGGTATTGTGCTGGTCATGCCGGATACCAGCCCACGTGGCGAAGGCGTGGCTAACGATGCCGCTTACGATCTTGGCCAGGGTGCTGGCTTCTACTTAAACGCCACCCAGGCGCCGTGGGCCGCCCACTATCGCATGTACGATTACCTGCGTGACGAACTGCCGGCGCTGATTCAGGAACAGTTTAACGTGAGTGAACGCTGTGCCATCAGCGGCCACTCGATGGGCGGCCACGGCGCGTTAATGCTGGCGCTCAAAAATCCGGGTCAATATTGCAGCGCTTCGGCCTTTGCGCCCATCGTCAACCCAAGCCGTGTGCCCTGGGGAAAGAAAGCCTTTAGCGCCTATCTCGGTGACGATATTGCACGCTGGGCCGAATGGGACAGCACCGAACTGTTGCTGGCAAGCCGCGCTGAAGCGCCGGTGCCGCTGCTCATTGACCAGGGCGATAACGATCAATTCCTGGCCGACCAGCTACAACCTGCGGTATTTGCCGAAGCCGCGCGGCAGAAAGACTGGCCGCTCACCCTGCGTATTCAGCCGGGTTACGACCACAGCTATTACTTTATTGCCTCCTTTATTGAAGACCATCTGCGGTTCCACGCGGAGCATCTCTTTGCGTAGATAAGCGCAGCGCCATCCGGTAATCTGCCCTACCCTGCCGGATGGCGGCGTAAACGCCTTATCCGGCCTACAAATCAGCGCCCGGCAGCGTGTAGGGATACGCCTTACGATACTGCAACGGCGTTTTGCCCATATTTTTGCGAAAACAGGTAATAAACCACGCGTATTCGGTAAAACCAACCCGTTCAGCAATTTCCCGCACCGAGAGCTGCGAATGCAGCAATAATTCGCAAGCCTGGCGAATTCTCCGCATCATCAAATATTCCTGAATCGTGCCGCCGGTTTCATCATGAAAACGCCGCGAGGTGTGTCCGCGCGAACAGCCCATTACCGCCGCAATCTCCTCCAGCGAACAGCGTTCGTGGTAGTGATTTTCCAGCCAGCGAATAATGGTCGATGAAAAGGTATTATGCCCGGTTGCCTGCTCCTGCTGTGGCAACAGGCTGATTAGCTGCATAATCAGAAAGGCGCTGTCGCTGGTGCTCCAGCTCTCCTCGTGGGTCAACGTTTCAAAGCGCTGTAACAGCGTTTCAATCACCGGCTGCAGGTCGCCCACATCAAACACCCGCGCCTTCTCACCGCGGCCACACAGCTGGCGCAGCAGCATCTGCTGACGGGGAAAATCCCGTAACCACGGTTCTAACAGCAGCGGGTTAAAGTGCAGGGTCGTACGATGATAAAGGTTACGTTCATCCTGCTCGACGTACACCTTGTGCAGCTTGCCGGGCGGGAAGATAAACAGGCGACCCGGTTTGACCGTGTACTGCTGGTGTTCCATCAGCGCAATCCCGACCCCACGCGACACCGAGAGAATCTCCGCACACTGATGCCAGTGATAGTAATTGGCCGGCATATTTTGCATACGATTGAAATAAATCGATTTATCGTTGAGATGGATCTGCTCAAGATAAGTCGTGTCTTCCGTTCGCTGGGAGTGGGCCACCGCGTTTGCCTCGCATGTTAATAAACTTAAACTTTCATCATCGAAGTAAAACTTTCAGGCCAAAATACGCCATAAAATTATTTTTAATTACCTGAGATGCGTAAAAGTAAGAGCGCAATCACATTTGCCACACGGGGCAACTTCCTATTATTCGTCCGCCATCAACGATATGAAACGGGATTTCATCATGCGGACGAAACAAGAATACAGTGCACAAATCACACGTTGGATTACGGCAGCGGTTCCTCATCTGTCGGCCGATTGCACGCGCCTTCACGCAGGAAACACCGCTGCGCAATACCCGGACGAGGTGGCCGGGATGGAAGGTTTTATTCGTCTGCTGTGGGGACTGTTTCCACTGGTTAGCGGCGGCACAACGCCGGAGTGGCACGATAAATTCATCACCGGCGTACGTAACGGCTGTAACCCGCAGCATCCCGGCTACTGGGGGGATGTCGGCGATAACGATCAGCGCTGCGTTGAGATGGCCGCATTTGGCCTCGGGCTGGCGCTACCGAACAACGGACTGTGGCAGGCGCTGTCCGCCGCGGAACAGGATAACCTCGTGCGCTGGCTCAGCCAAAGCGCGGATGTCGCCGTGCCGGACAATAACTGGCACTTTTTCCCGGTGCTGATTCAACTGGGTCTGAAATGCGTTGGCCGTGAATATGACATGGCGGTGATCCACCGGCATCTCGACGCCATCGAACCCTTCTGGCTGGGCAACGGCTGGTACTGCGACGGTAAAGGTAAACCGCGTGATTACTACATCTCCAGCGCCTTCCATTTCTATGGCCTGATCTACAGCCATTTTATGCAGGATATCGACCCGGAGCGCTGCCTGCGCTATCGCCAGCGCGCCCAGCAGTTTGCCCAGGATTATCGCTATTACTTCACTGCCGACGGCGCGGGCATTCCGTTTGGCCGTAGCCTGACCTATCGCTTTGTGCAGGTCGCCTTCTGGAGCGCCGTGGCCTTTACCGGGCTGGACGTCTTCACGCCTGGCGTGGTCAAAGGGTTGATTTTGCGCAATCTGGAGCACTGGCAGACGCAGCCGTTTGTCGACGCAGATGGGCTATTTACGATCGGCTATGCCTACCCGAACCTGATTATGGCCGAAGACTACAATAGCCCCGGTTCACCGTACTGGGCGCTGAAGGCAATGCTGATTCTGGCATTACCGGAAGAGAGCGCCTTCTGGCAGGCCGAGTGTGAACCGCTGCCCGCGCTGGAGACGATCCACCCGATTCCCGAAGCCGGGCAAATCATCGTCCACAGCAGTGAAAACCGCCACGCCTGGATGCTGATGTCCGGTCAGTTCGACAAGAATAACTTTGTTAACTTTGAGCAAAAATACTGCAAATTCGCCTATTCCAGCCAGTTCGGCTTCACCCTGGAGCGCGGGCGTTATGGGCTGAATCACGCCGCCGTCGATTCCATGCTGCTGTTCAGCGCGGGGGATGACTACTATCGCGGCCGTCGCGAGTGTGAGCGTTCGCAAGTGACCCAACATTGGGTACGCAGCGAGTGGCGCCCGTGGCACGACGTCGAAGTCACCAGTTGGCTCATCCCGCTGGAAAGCGGCCACATCCGCATTCACCGCGTGAACACACCGCGGGCGCTGAACTGCGTCGAAGGGGGATTTGCCGCCAACCGACACCGCCAGACGCGGCTCGAACAGCTTGCCGATGCCGTCACTGTGCAAACGGCAGATGATTACAGCCAGGTGGTTAACCTGTACGGCAATCGCGAGCCGCTTGTCGTTACCACGCCGCCAAACAGCAATGTGCTGTACGCCGCCCCAGCCGATATTCCCTGCCTGTCCGCGTCGCTGAGCGCCGGTACCCACTGGTTGGTCTGCTACGTTAGCGCCGACCTGGGCACAGCGCGACCGCTGCCGGAGGGGCTGGAGTTTGACCCTGCGACACGACAGTTAACCGTGAACGGTAACCCGCTCACGCTGGTATAAACCTGACCTCTGAATCACGGCGGAGACCGTAATGACAACCACAATTCAGTCGACTCGTTCGGCGTATATCAAGTTAAGTCTCTTTGTTTTCCTCTTTACCTTTACCTGGGCGGCAAGCTTTGGCCTGTACGCCATCTGGCTTGGCGACAAAGCCGGGCTGGACGCTGTCGATATTGGCACCGTGTTTGCGGTGAATGGCGTATTCGCCGTAGTGATTAAGCCGGTGTACGGCTACATCATGGACAAAATCGGCATGAAGAAGCACCTGCTCTATTTTGTCTGTATTGTCTCGGCGCTGATGGCTCCCTTCTATATCTGGATCTATCTGCCGCTGCTGCAAAGCCACTTTATCAGCGGCATGATCGTCGGCGCGCTATTCTTTAGCCTCGGCTGGTATGCCGGCGTCGCGGCGGAAGAGTCCTATGTTGACCGCTTCAGCCGCCTCTACAACATGGAGTTTGGCCGCATCCGCATGTGGGCAGCGCTGGGCTGGGCCACCGCCTCGTCGTTCTCCGGCTTCCTCTATAACATCTCGCCTAAAATCAACTTTGCCATCAGCAGCGTCTCGGCGCTGTGTATGTTCGCCGTGCTGCTGACGCTCAAGGTCGACCATTTCGGCCAGGAGGAAAACAACGTCCTGTCGAAAGATAAGATTGTGATTACCGACGTGCTGCACCTGCTGGCGAACCGCAAATTCTGGATGTTTGCGCTCTATATTGCCGGCGTGGCGTGGATGATGTTTATCGCCGAGCAGCAGTTCTCCCGTTACTTCGTCACCTTCTTTGCCACCAAAGAAGAAGGTAACGCCATGTTCGGTTATATGAGCACCGCCCAGTCCGCCGCCGAGTTCTTCGGCATGATGCTGGTGCCCGCCATTATCAATCGCATCGGTGCGAAGCAGGGGATGTTGCTCACCGGGCTGGTAATCAGCCTGCGCTTGATTATCTCCGGCCTGACCAGCGACCCACTGATTATCTGCCTGGTGAAACCGCTATACGGCATTGAAATCGCGCTGATTCTGGTGTCGGTGTTTAAGTATATCGCCGAGCATTTCGACAAACGCGTTAACGCCACCATGTACCTGCTGGGCTACCAGGCGATGATTTACGTCGGCTCTATCGTGGTCGCGCCGCCTGCGGGTTACGCCTATCAGACCATTGGTTTTGAACATACCTATCTGATTATGGGCATCATCGCCCTGGTCTTTACCGGCGTATCCGCCCTCACTCTCTCTGCCTGCTACAGCCACAAGAAGAACGCTGTAGGCCAGGAAATCAAACACGAAGCGATTAATTAAAAACGGGAATATGACAGCATGACGTCTGAAACGATCAGCAAAGAACCGCTCGCCTGCCAACCGCTCCAGCCGGGCGAACGTGAAGCACTTGGCCGTAAAATTCGCGGGATAATGCCCGACCTGCTGAAAGCAATTGAGAGCAACGCGGACTACTTTGGTCAGCGTTTTCCGGATGCGGCCTGCGAGAAAGGCATCTATCCCATCATCGACAATATTGAGTGGACCACCAGCTTCTGGACCGGCCAGCTGTGGCTGGCCTATGAATGGACCGGGCAGGAACAGTACCGCACGCTTGCAGAGCAGCATATTCATTCGTTCGGCCAGCGGATTATTAACCGCGATCATACTAACCACCACGATCTGGGCTTCCTCTACAGCCTGTCATGCGTGGCGGGCCAGCGCCTGACCGGCAACCGCGAAGCAGGCTATATCGCCCTGCTCGCTGCCGAAGCGCTGATGGAACGCTATAACGAAAAAGCCGGGATCATCCAGGCCTGGGGCGAGCTGAACAACCCCGAACAGCAAGGGCGTATGATCATCGACTGTAATATGAATCTGCCGCTGCTGTACGAGGCCAGCCGCGCGAGCGGCGACCCGCGCTACGCCGAGGCAGCAAAGCAGCATATTGAGCGCGCGCGTCGCTATATCGTGCGTGAAGATGGCTCAACCTTCCACACCTGGTATATGGACGTTGAGACCGGCGCACCGCGCTTTGGCAACACCCATCAGGGCTTCTCCGACGACTCCTGCTGGGCGCGCGGCCAGGCATGGGGCGTTTATGGCTTCCTGCTGAACTACCTGTATACCGGCGACGAACGCCTGCTGGAACTCAGCCAGACGCTGGCGAACTATTACCTGAATCGTCTGCCAGACGATCTTATCTGCTATTGGGATCTGGCGCTCACCGACCCTACCAGCGAACGCGACAGTTCAGCAGCAGCCATTGTCGCCTGCGCGCTGCTGGAATTAGTAAAACATCTCCCGGCGACACATCCGGATAAGGAGAGCTACGAGACGCTGGCGCTACGCATGATCGGCAATATGATCGACGGTTATGTGAATCGTGAACATACGCCGGGCCAGGGGCTGCTGAAGCATTCGGTGTACTACTTCAAAGGTGGAATTGGGGTGAACGAGTGCTGTAGCTGGGGGGATTACTTCCTGATGGAAGCGATCACGCGGGCGGTACAGAACTGGCGTAGCTACTGGTAAGAGAGGTTGCCCGATGGCGCTACGCTTATCGGGCCTACGCGAGCGCGCAATATGGTCGCGCAGGGTAAAACCCGGCACGACCATCATCACTGGTTAGAAGCGGTAATCCACTGCCATAAAGTAGCGGCGGCCATCTTCGTTATAGCTGTAGTCGTCGCGCGACAGATCTTTATCCCCGAGGTTCAGCACGCCCGCGCGCAGCTTGATATCCTTGGTTGCCTGCCACGCCCCGCCGAGATCCCAGGTGGTGTAACCGCCCGGCGTTTTGGAGGTTTCGCTCACCGCGCGCTGCTTGCCGTTATAGCGTGCCGCCAGGTAGAACGACCAGTCCTGCACCGGCGTCCAGTCCAGACGCCCATTCGCGGTATGGAACGGCAGTTCCTGTAGCGGTTTATCCTCGCCGTTGCTCAGATCGCGACCGTCATTGTAGGTATAGTTCAGCGTCACCTTCCACTCATCGCCAAACGGCACCTTCAGCTCGGTTTCCACACCACGAATACGCGCTTTATTGACGTTATAGTAGGAGAATACCGGCACGCCATTGTCAAAGCCGACAAAGTTCGGGTAGCCCGGCGCGGCGTTGCGATCGCGCGTACGACTCACGTTAATCATATCGTCAATATCGTTCTGGAAGGTGGTTACGCTGCCCTGCACGCCTTCCAGCCAGCCCTCTTCCCCCTGGTAATAAAGACCGATTTCAAAGCTTTCGCTGGTTTCCGGTTTCAGGTCCGGGCTACCGACAATACGACAGCCGCCGCGGCACGAGTTGGAACTCCAGTCCGGGCTAAGCTGAAGCAGCGATGGCGCTTTAAACGCGGTGGCCCAGCCCCCTTTCACCGTTAGCGTATCGGTGGCGCTATACACCAGATACGCACGCGGACTCCAGTGGTCGCCATAGGTCTGGTGATCGTCCATACGGATCCCGGTGGTCAGCGCCAGCGGTTCGAAGATGCGCCACTCGTCTTCGAGGAACAGCGCATACTGGCTGGCGGAGGTTTCGCTGCTGGAACCGCCGGTCAGGTTGACCGGATCGCTCAGCTTATCGTGACGCCATTCGCCGCCAAAGGTCACCAGTTGATTAATCGCCCCCAGCGGCAGCACGTATTTGCCGTCAATGGTGTTACTTTGCGAAGTGATATTACTGCTATTGCCCGGATTCTTGTTGACCACCTTTTCGCCGTAATACTTCAGTTCGCTGTTACCTAAATCCCAGCGTCCGTTGTGGCTCAGCGAGTAGTTCTGGCGCTCCAAACGGTTACGGTCGAGAGAATCGGAATCACGGTCCTGTCGGTCGAAACCGTAACCGGCGGTGATGTCGTTATTTTCATTCGGCGTCCAGGCAAACTCTACGTTACCGTCGCGGCTGGTGTAACCCTCGATGCGCGGTGATTCGCCGGTGGTACTGGTCGTCGAACTCTGCGGACTATCCTTCTCGCGCTTCGACAGGCTCCCAAACGCCTTCATGCCCAGCACGCCGTCCACCAGCGGGCCGGAGGTGAAGAACTGGCCGTTCCAGGTATCGCCGCGATCGCGATGTTCCTGAATGGTGGTATCGGCAGTGACGGAACCGGTCCACTTCGCGCCGATTTTTTTGGTGATGATATTCACCACGCCGCCCAGCGCATCAGAACCGTAGAGGGAAGACATTGGGCCGCGCACCACTTCGATACGTTCGATGGCGTCAACCGGGATCCAGTTCAGGTCGAAGTCGTTGTGGCGGAAAACGGCGTTTCGCGAGTTAACGCGTTTACCGTCGATGAGAATCAGGGTGTAGCTGCTGTCCAGGCCGCGAATGCTGACGCCCTGACGGTTATCCCCCTCGTTGGTGAGCTGGACGCCCGGCACTTCTTTCAGCACATCTTTCAGGTTCTGCACCGGCTTGCGCTGCAAGTCTTCCTGGGTAATGACGCTGATGCTCGCGGGGGCATCCTTTACGCTTTGTTCGGTAGCCGCCGCCGTCACGACCAGCACTTCATCATTATCTGCGGCCGCTGCGGGCAGCGCCAGGGACATTACGGACGCGCACAGTCCGCCCCGAACGATGGGGTTTAACCTAAACATTTCCTTTCTCCATGAGGTGAATACTGAATTAAAACAAAAGGGTCTTACTCACAAATGCTGCTTGATACCGCTCACTGGCGGCCTGTTTTTTATGCAGATGTGGCTGGTCCCTCCGGCATCAGCTTCACCGGGATAAGGAAGTGGCTTCATCCATTTGTATGGGCATGGATGATAAAAGTAATGATAATAATTATCAATTAAGATTATTTAAAGTTATGTCAAGACGTAACAAAAATGCCGCGCATAAAAAAACCTCTCCGAAGAGAGGTTTTTGTTATCACCGGGAACCCGACGCGTTATTTCTTAAAGCGTTCCGGGAAGTGCATTTCGCTATAGCGAACGAAGTGCGTACCACGGGTCAGCTTGTAGCCGAACCAGATAACCAGGAACAGCGGGATACCGATATAGGTCGCCGCGACGCCGCCCCAATCAATGGTATCGGCGAGGAACGCTTCGTAGTTCTGGCCCAGCGTGATAATCAGGCACAGCACGAAGGCGAAGATCGGCCCCAGCGGGAAGAACCCGGAGCGGTACGGCAGGTTGTTAATATCGTGACCCTGCATAACGTACCCACGGCGGAAGCGATAATGGCTAATCGCAATCCCCAGCCAGGCGATAAAGCCGGTCATCCCGGAGGTGTTCAGCAGCCACAGGTACACGGTCTGGTTGCCGAACATTGAGGTCAGGAAGCACAGACCGGCAATCACGGTAGTAGCATACAGCGCGTTACGCGGCACGCCGCCACGGGAGAGCTTCGAGAAGATGCGCGGCGCTTTGCCATCGCAGGCCAGGGTGTACAGCATACGGGTAGAGGCGTACATGCCGGAGTTACCCGCCGACAGTACCGCCGTCAGGATAACGGCGTTCATAATCGCCGCCGCAGAGAGCAGACCCGCGTGCTCGAACACCAGAGTGAACGGGCTGACGGAGATATCCTTCACGTCGTTACGCAGCAGGCTTGGATCGGTGTACGGAATAATCAGGCTGATGATCAGGATCGCGAACACATAGAACAGCAGGATACGCCAGAACACCTGACGCACAGCACGCGGTATATTCTTCTCCGGATCTTCAGATTCACCCGCCGCGATACCAATCAGCTCGGTGCCCTGGAAAGAGAAACCGACAATCATTGCCACGCCGATCATCGCCGACAGGCCGCCAGCAAACGGCGCGTCACCGGTTGTCCAGTTGCTCCAGCCGACCGGCTGCGCGCCCTTGAAGATACCGAGGATCATCATAATGCCAACGACGATGAAGATAATCACGGTCGCCACTTTGATCAGCGAGAACCAGTATTCCGCTTCGCCGAATCCCTTCACAGAGATGTAGTTCAGCAGGAAGATAACGCACAAGAACAGCGCGCTCCAGATCCAGCCCGGCGTGTCCGGGAACCACCAGCTCATCACCAGCTGCGCGGCCACGAGGTCAACGGCGATGGTCACCGCCCAGTTGTACCAGTAGTTCCAGCCCAGCGCGAAGCCGAAGCCCTCTTCCACATAGTTCTGACCGTAGGTGGCGAAAGAACCGGATACCGGCATATAAGCCGCCAGCTCGCCCAGACTGGTCATCAGGAAGTAGACCATCAGGCCAATCAGAATATAGGAAAACAGCGCGCCGCCTGGGCCCGCCTGAGAAATGGTTGCGCCGGACGCAACAAACAGACCTGTACCGATAGAACCGCCAATGGCGATCATCGTCAGGTGACGCGCCTTGAGTTCGCGACGTAACGCGGGCGCTTGTGTGGTTTTCGTTTCGGAACCCATGTGAAAATGCTATCCATCCAAAAAATGAGGCGCGATTGTAGCAGACGATTCCGCTATATCACGGTAGAAATGCGCAGTTATAAGAGACCTTCATGATTGGTCTCTTATTATAAGTAAAGCATCCACTGGCGGTTTTAGATATCGCAGTAGTGCAAAAAGCGCTTCAGAGCATTAGAAAGATGCTTTTGCCGATGATGGATGCGCCACAGCGTGCGGCTCAGCTTCGGTAGCGGGATAGTCACCTCCTTCAGCGTACCGGCCTCGAGCTGCTCGGCAATCACCCGCCGCGACAGGCAACTGACGCCCAAATCATGGCGCACGGCGTGTTTGATGGCCTCTGAGTTACCCAACTCCATTCCCATCTGGAACTGCGGCAGATGTGAAAGCAGTAAATAATCAACGATTTCACGCGTGCCAGAGCCTTTCTCACGCAGGATCCACGGCACCATCGCCAGCTTTTCCAGCGTGACCTCACCCTGCAGCCAGGCGCTGTCTGGCGCGGAGAACACCACCAGCTCATCCTCCAGCCACGGTTCGGCAATGATATCCGCCGAATGGCACGGCCCCTCAATCAGGCCAATATCGACGCGGAAATCGGCCACGGCGTTAATCACATCCTGGCTGTTGCCCACGCTCAGCTCCAGCGGCAGCGAAGGAAAATCTTTGCGATAGCGCGCGATAATCTCCGGCAAAATATAGTTGCCGATAGTACTGCTCGCATACACGCGGATGGCGCCGTTATCTTCACGGAACAGCTGTTCAATTTCGCCCGCCTGCTCCAGCAACGCCAGCGCGCGCGGGTACAGCAGCCGTCCGTGCTCATTGACCACCAGCCGCTTGCCGACGCGGTCGAAGAGTTGAACGCCGAGCTGCCCCTCAAGGTCAGTGAGCGCCGCGCTGACCGCCGACTGCGACAGCGCCAACATCTGCGAAGCCTGAGTCGTCGAACCGCTTTTCAGCACTTCCGCAAAAACTTCTAACTGCCGCAGCGTGATATGCATATGTTTTCAGCCCGCAAGAGCCGCCCTTACCAGTTATTACGATTAATTATAAATATATAATCAATTTTACCTTTAAGCCAGCCGAGCGTAACCTTTTAGCCAGACAAAGGAGAAGGTTATGACACAGGTCACCTTAGAAACGCATCATCATCGCGGTATCAAACATTTTATCCCTGGGCTCGCACTGAGCGCCGTGATTACCGGCGCGGCAGTCTGGATCGGCAATATCCCGGCCGTAGCAGGCGTCGGCATGAGCGCACTGACGCTGGCCATCCTGTTTGGGATGGTGATTGGTAACACGATTTACCCGAAACTCTGGCAGTCGTGCGACGGCGGCGTGCTGTTCGCTAAACAGCATTTACTGCGTCTGGGCATCATTCTTTACGGTTTTCGTCTGACCTTCGCCCAGATTGCTGACGTGGGCGTGAGCGGAATTGTTATCGACGCCCTGACGTTGTGCAGTACCTTTATGATGGCCTGCTGGCTCGGGCAGAAAGTGTTCGGTCTGGACAAACACACCAGCTGGCTGATTGGCGCCGGTAGCAGCATCTGTGGTGCTGCGGCGGTACTGGCAACCGAGCCTGTTGTTAAAGCCGAAGCCAGCAAAGTGACCGTCGCGGTCGCAACGGTGGTGATTTTCGGGACGCTGGCTATCTTTATCTACCCGGCCATGTACCCGCTGCTGGCGCACTGGTTTACCCCTGAAACCTACGGCATTTACATCGGTTCGACCATGCACGAAGTCGCGCAGGTAGTGGCAGCCGGTCATGCGGTGACGCCGGAAACCGAAAACGCGGCGGTGATTGCCAAAATGCTGCGCGTGATGATGCTGGCTCCGTTCCTGCTGTTTATGGCAGCGCGAGTAAAACAGCTGGCTCCGGCAGGCGCGGCGCAGAAAAGTAAAATCACGATCCCATGGTTTGCCATCATGTTCATCGTGGTCACTATCTTTAACTCGTTCCATCTGCTGCCCAACAGCGTTGTGCAAATGCTGATTACGCTGGACACCATCCTGCTGGCGATGGCCATGGCGGCGCTGGGTGTGACCACTCACGTTAGCGCACTGAAAAAAGCCGGTGCGAAACCGCTGATGATGGCGCTGGTGCTGTTCATCTGGCTGATTGTTGGCGGCGGTGCGATTAACTACGCGATTCATTACCTGATGGCATAATCGACAACGACTAACCCCCCTGAACCCGCTATACTCACTCTCCCAATTTGAGTATGGCGGGTTTACTTTTTATGAAATACATCGGAGCGCACGTCAGCGCCGCAGGCGGTCTGGCCAACGCCGCAATTCGGGCCGCAGAAATCGAAGCGACCGCTTTCGCCCTGTTCACCAAAAATCAGCGTCAGTGGCGCGCCGCGCCGTTGACCACCGAGATTATCGACGACTTCAAAGCCGCCTGTGAAAAGTACCACTACACCCCGGCGCAAATTCTGCCGCACGACAGCTACCTGATTAACCTCGGCCATCCGGTTGAAGAAGCGCTGGAGAAATCCCGGGAAGCCTTTATCGACGAGCTGACGCGCTGTCAGCAACTGGGGCTGACGTTGCTGAACTTCCATCCGGGCAGCCACCTGTTGCAGATTGATGAAGACAAATGTCTGGCGCGGATTGCCGAGTCTATCAACATCGCGCTGGCGCAAACCGAAGGTGTGACGGCAGTGATTGAGAACACGGCGGGCCAGGGCAGCAACCTCGGCTTTAAGTTTGAGCATCTGGCCGCCATCATTGACGGTGTAGAAGACAAGTCGCGCGTCGGCGTATGCATAGATACCTGCCACGCTTTTGCCGCCGGCTACGACCTGCGCACCAAAGAAGCCTGCGCAGACACCTTCGCGGAATTTGAACGTATTGTCGGCTTCCAGTACCTGCGCGGTATGCACCTGAACGACGCCAAAAGCGAGTTCGGCAGCCGCGTTGACCGCCACCACAGCCTGGGTGAAGGTAACATCGGCCACGACGCGTTCCGCTTTATCATGCAAGATGAGCGTTTTGACGGTATCCCGCTGGTGCTGGAAACCATTAATCCGGATATCTGGGCGGAAGAAATTGCGTGGCTGAAAGCGCAGCAGACTGAGTCCGCAGCGGCTTGATTGCCCGGTGGCGCTGCGCTTACCGGGCCTACTGATTCGGGTAGGCATGATAAGGCGTAGCCGCCATCAGACGTAAAAAAAGGGCCGAATCATCGGCCCTTTTTCACATTCACTGAACGCTTACGCTTTTACCGCAACTTCACCTTCCGGGCGCTTCAGCACCGCGTAAGAGAGGCCAGCCACCAGCGTACCCGCGACAATCGCAATCAGGTAGCCCAGCACCGGCGTGATAGCGCCAGGAATCAGCAGAACAAACAGACCACCGTGCGGTGCCATCAGCTTCGCGCCTACCGCCATCGAGATCGCGCCGGTTACCGCGCCGCCAACGATACAGCATGGCAGAACGCGCATCGGGTCACGGGCAGCGAACGGAATCGCCCCTTCAGAGATAAAGCACAGCCCCAGCACCAGCGCCGCTTTACCGCCTTCACGTTGACCTTTGTCGAACTTGTTACGCGCAACCAGCGTCGCGATACCCATCGCCAGCGGTGGCACCATACCGGCAGCCATAATCGCCGCCATCGGTGCATAAGTCTGGGTAGACAGCAGACCCACGCCGAACGCGTATGCCGCTTTGTTCACCGGACCACCCATATCGGTACACATCATCGCCCCAAGGATAGCGCCCAGCAGGACTGCGTTAGCGGTGCCCATGGTTTGCAACCAGTGGGTCAGCCAGTTCAGCAGCGCCGCAACCGGCGTACCGATCAGGTAGATCATGGCCAGACCGACAATCAGGCTGGAGACCAGCGGGATGATCAGAATCGGCTTCAGCGCTTCCATGCTCGGCGGCAGCTTCAGCTTAGTACTGATAAGTTTCGCCACGTAACCGGCCAGGAAACCGGCAATGATACCGCCGATAAAGCCGGAGCCGCCGCTCACCGCCAGCATACCGCCGATAAGACCCGGCGTCAGACCCGGACGGTCTGCGATGGAGAAGGCAATAAAGCCTGCCAGCACCGGTACCATCAGGGCAAAGGCTGAACCACCGCCGATCTGCATCAGCGCCGCGGCCAGCGTGCCTTTGACTTCAAAGGCTTTAATACCAAACGCGAAGGAGAGCGCGATACACAGACCGCCCGCTACCACCATCGGCAGCATGTAAGAAACGCCGGTCAGCAGGTGACGATATGCCCCGCCGCCGCTCTCTTTTTTCGCCGCATCGGCAGGCGATTTGCTCTGGCCAGCAGGCTGGTACGGCTTGGCCTCGACCATCGCTTTGTCCAGCTCCTGCGCGGTTTTCTTCAGCGCCAGGCCGGTCGTGGTGCGATACATCGGCTTACCGGCAAATTTCGCCAGATCCACTTCGATATCCGCCGCCACGATAACCAGGTCAGCCTGTTCAACTTCTTCCGGCGTGATGGCATTGCCAGCGCCCACGGAACCGCGGGTTTCTACTTTCACCCACAGGCCGCGCTTTTTGGCCTCGGTTTCAATCGCTTCCGCCGCCATAAAGGTGTGCGCAACGCCGGTTGGGCATGCGGTCACCGCGACAATACGCTTCACCGCGCCGGTTGCCGTCGGCTCGGCCTGCGCCGGAGCTTCATAGGGCAGCGCGTGCGATTTGGCTTCGCTCAGGAACAGTTCCGGATGAGAAACCGCGCGATTGATATCGCCAAGATAAACCTGTTTGCCTACCAGCGCAGTATCGGCTGGCAGCGTGGAACCCAGCACGATGGCCAGTTCGGCATCGTTTGGGTTATCAATTAACTCCAGGCGCGCTTTCTGCGCCGCCGCGCCCAGCAGGGTCTTCGCCATATAAGCACGAGCCTGTCCGAGTTTGGCATCGATAATCAGCAGCGTTTTCATACGCCTCTCCCCTGCTGTTAGTTAAAAGGTTTCAGGTCGACACGCGCCATCATCGCGGCCAACTGGGTACGGTCGGTAATACCGACGTTGCTCTGGCTTACTGCTAACGCCGCAACGGCGGTGGCAAGACGCAGGGTATGCTCGCTGGACTCGCGCATCAGCAGGCCATAAATCAGACCGCCAACCATCGAATCCCCTGCCCCTACGGTGCTCACGACTTCCACTGACGGCGGCTTGGCAATCCATTCGCCGGAGGCATTCACCCACAGCGCGCCTTCCGCGCCCAGCGAAATCACCACGTGGGCGATACCCTGCTCACGCAGCGCGTGGGCGGCATCGATCACGTCTTTCATTTCAGGCAGCTTACGGCCTGCCCAGATTTCCAGCTCGCGGCGGTTCGGTTTCACCAGCCACGGCGCGGCTTTCAGACCCGCAACCAGCGCTTCGCGGCTGCTGTCGAAAATAATGCAAGGGCACTGGCTGCGCAGACGGGTCATCCAGTCGGTGAACGCTTCCGGGCTGACGCCGGCAGGCAAGCTGCCGCTGACGCACACCATGTCGAACTGGCCCAGCCAGCTCAGGGAATCGTTGACAAAACGCTCCCAGTCCGCCGGAGTGACTTCGAAACCGGAGAAGTTAAAATCAGTAACTTCGCCGTCTTTTTCGGTCAGCTTAACGTTAATGCGCGTGCGGCCCTGCACCACCTGAAAACGGTTGGCAATACCCAGCTCGCTGAACAGCTGCTGAAAACCGTCCTGGTTGTCTTTCCCCAGGAAGCCGCCAACGGTCACATCGATGCCGAGATCTTTCAGCACTTTTGCCACGTTGATGCCTTTACCCGCCGCGTGCAGCCCGGTGGTACGCACCAGGTTGACTTCGCCGCGTTCGATTTCTGGCGTGAACCCTACCAAATCATAGGCCGGGTTTAAGGTAATTGTGGCTACTCTTCTGCTCATTTATGCGCCCTCCCCAAGGCCTGAAGCAATGGCTTCGCCAATGGCGTCCAGCGCCTGGCGAGCATCATCTCCCTGGGCGGTAAAGCGCAGACGATGACCTTTTTTGACACCCAACGCGACCACCTTCATCAGGCTGCGACCGTTAGCCGGTTTACCGCTGCCGTCGAGGTTGGTGACGGTGATGTCACTGTTAAACTGTTTAATGGTATTTACCAGCATGGTGCCCGGACGAGCGTGCAGACCGTGTTCGTTACGCACCACGAACTCTTCGCTCAGCACATCATCAGCCGCTGCATCATCGCTGGTCAGCAATGCCAGCAGCGTGGCGGCATCAGCTTTCAGCAGACGTTCAGCTTTGTTGTCGAGCAGCAGGTTGACCAGGCGGTTCAGCACCGCGGTCGGCTGCGTATCGGCCATCGCCACGGTGAGCAGCACGGAAGCCGTCTCCTCGCCTACAGCAAACGGAGTGGCCGCACGGCTTACTGCGATAGCGCTGCGCAGGTTGCCTTCCGCACTGTCGCTCAGCCAGATGCCCTGCCCCAGATTCAGCGGCTGCTCGTTGATCACTTTCGCCACGAAGTTCGCATCCGCAGCACCGGCTTCTTTCAGCCGCGCGGCGTTCAGCGCCTGCAGCGTCACCAGATCGCTGGCGGCAACGTCCAGAGACAACATGTCGTTGTCCAGCTTCAGCGCTTCGCTCTGTTTTTCACCCATCAACAAGGCGCGAAGTTCTTCCGCGGTGGTGGCGGTCTTCAGCTGTTCAGCTACCTCGTCATCGCTCAGCACGTGCGTCAGCTGACGCAGCAGGCCAAGGTGCTCATCGGAGCTGGCGGCAATACCAATGGCGACATAGGCGGTCTGCCCTTCACCCCAGGTTACGCCCTGCGGAAACTGGTAAACCTGAACGCCGGTTTTCAGCACCTGATCGCGGGTATCGGTAGTGCCGTGCGGAATCGCAATGC